>CAUYYU010000227.1:0-4054 GCA_963577415.1 Chloroflexota bacterium | reverse complement strand
AATACCCGGCTGGCGAGTTCCTCTATTTCCTCGAGGGCCGCGTCCTCACTGTTACTTTCTAGCCAGATGATCACCCGGTTGGCGCCGGCCTGTTCCAGGCCGTTGATCGCTTCCCGGGTCCGATACTGGCTGGGCCCCCCCCAGGCTAAGACCTGGATGGATGCGGGGTCCCGGCCGGCTTCCTGCGCCAGATCGTTCAGGGTTTCCCGGCCTTGTTCGATTTCCTCCCGGTCAACGAAGTCTGGATCGACCGTCGAAATAATTGAGGCAGCTCGGGCAGGCATCCAGCCGTCCCCGTATTCCACGACTCGTTTGAGGACATTCTTCGCCGTGCCCCCCAGAAATATCGGCGGGTGCGGTTTTTGGGCCGGCTTGGGGAACGACCATACCGGCGGGAAGTCATAATAGGTTCCGTGGTATTCCGCTTCTTCCTGGGTCCACAGCTCTTTCATCGCCAGGACCGCGTCTCGGGCCTGGGTCCAGCGGTGGGAAAAGTCGACCCCCATGATCTCCTGCTGTTCTTTGAGCCCGCCGGCGCCGATTCCGAAGAGGAATCGGCCGCCCGAGAATTGATCCAGGGTCGCCACTTGCTTGGCCAAGAGCAGCGGGTTGTGTTCCGGCACCAGGCAGACTCCGGTACCCAGCTTGATCCTGGTGGTTACTGCCGACGCCCGGGCCAAGGCCACAAATGGGTCCACGACCGCGCGAGCATCCACCGTGTCCATTGTGGGTCCGAAGTCGCGACTCGGGGCCTCAACGGGCACGATCGGAAGTTCCGGCACCCAAAACGACTCGAAACCGACCTCCTCGGCCCGCTTCGCCAATGCGGCCGGGTCTATCGACGCGTTCGTCCAAGAAAAAATGCCGACGTCCATTCGAAGCTCCTTACTCGGTGACCGGATCAATCCGCCCAGTTTCTACGCAAGTACCCGGCTGGCGAGCTCCTCTATTTCCTCGAGGGCCGCGTTCTCACTGTTGCTTTCCAGCCAGATGGTCGCTTGGTCGGCGCCGGCCGCTTCCAGGGCGGTGATGGCGTCCCGGGTTCGATACTGGCCGGGGCCCCCGAAGGCCAAGACCTGGATGGATGTGGGGTCCCGGCCGGCTTCCTGCGCCAGATCGTTCAGAGTTTCCCGGCCCTGTGCGATTTCCTCCCAGTCAACGAAGTCTGGATCGACCGTCGAAAGAAGTGAGGCAGCTCGGGTAGGCATCCAGCCGTCCCCGTATGCCACGACGCGTTTGAGGACTCTCCCGGAGGTCTCCTTCACCGTGCCCCCCAGAAATATGGGCGGGTGCGGTTTTTGGGCCGGCTTGGGGAACGAAAATACCGGCGGGAAGTCATAGTAGGTGCCGTGGTATTCCGCTTCTTCCTGGGTCCACAGCGCTTTCATCGCCAACACCGCGTCTCGGGCCTGGGTCCAGCGGTGGGCAAAGTCGGCCCCCATAATCTCCTGCTGTTCTTTGAGCCCGCCGGCGCCGATTCCGAAAATGAATCGGCCGCCCGAGAATTGATCCAGGGTCGCCACTTGCTTGGCCAAGAGCAGTGGGTTGTGTTCCGGCACCAGGCAGACTCCGGTACCCAGCTTGATCCTGGTGGTTACTGCCGACGCCCGGGCCAAGGCCACAAATGGGTCCACGGATGCCCGCACATCCACCGTATCCAGTGTGGGTCCGAAGTCGCGACTCGGGGCCTCAACGGGCACGATCGGAAGTTCCTGCACCCAAAACGACTCGAAACCGACCTCCTCGGCCCGCTTCGCCAATGCGGCCGGGTCTATCGACGCGTTCGTCCAGGAAAAAATGCCGATGTCCATTCGCAGCTTCCTATTTACCGCAGCGCGATTTGGGCCCGGGACATTGAACACGGCGGCTCGTGAGCCACTCACCAGAACTCACACCGTCTCCGCGATGGCACCGCGAGCCTGGCCGCAGACGACGGAGGCTATCACGCACCCAAATTTCCGGGAACATCAGCGCCGTAGGGCGTCCGACTACCTGTAACAGCTACGGTAGTCTTGCGAAGTGGAATTGTCGCGCACCCATATAGCCGTATCTCGTGCCCGGCGATGGCAGCTTCCGTGTTGCGCACGGCCCCACGCGGCCGCCGAAGGACACGCCAGCGAAGCGTGTCTTAGAGCGGCGACCCGAGGCGTCAGTCAATGAACTCGACGAGCGGCAGCGACGGCTCTACGCCGATGAGCGGCACGCCGCACTGCTGATCTATCAGGCCGTAGATGCCGCCGACACCGCTAATTGCGCGACCGTTTGGCGATGACCTCTTGTCCGAAGTCAGCGACCAGGTCGCGTGCCCCGGCGGCATCCGTGCAGGCGATCGCGATGTTGTCGATACCAGCCGCCTCGATCTGCTCGAGCCGGTCGATGATCTGCGCCGGCGTACCGGTCAGCGTGCGGCCGACCGCGGTCTCGTCGATGAATTGGTCCTCCTGCGCCTTGAGGAAGGCCATGTGCCCGGTATGCACATCCAGGTAACGCCGATCGGGCTTGCTGCCGCGCACGTCCCCGTACTCCACGATGTAGCGGTGATACGCGGCCGCGGCGTCGGGATCCTTGAGACCTAAGTTCGCCCCCGAGCCGAAGTGCGACTCCCACATCGCGTGCAGTCCCCCCAGCGCACTGGTACCGACCCGTTCGATCACGCGTGGCGAACTGAGCGACTCAACGTCGCGCAGCACGCAGCCGCCAGTCAAGCCCACGGTATAGGGCTTGTCCGTCGATCGGCCAGCGGCCGCCGCTGCGCCGCGAATGGCATCGAAGCCCGGTGCGAGCTGGGGTGTGAACGCGCCCGTGACCCAGCCGTCAGCCAGCTCGCCCGTCGCCGCCAGCGCTTTGGGACCGTTGGCGGCGAGGTAGATGGGGATGGCATCGTCGATGTTGATGAAGCCGCCCCGATCCGGATGCAGCAGCCGGATCCATCGCTCACGCATGCCCTCACGGATGAGCACTTCGTCGCCTTGCAGCAGGCCGCGGACTTGCTGCGCGTACTCGCGGAACTCCGCTATGGGCACCGCAGGCAGGCCCATCGTGTTGCGCCCGGTGTTGCCCGTGCCCAAGCCCAGAATGACGCGTCCAGGTGCCAGATAGTTGATCGTGGCGATGGCGGACGCGGTCACGGCGGGGATGCGATTGCTCGGGATGGCGACCAGAGTGCCCAGCTTGATCCGGCTCGTGTGCTCCGCCGCCAATGCCATCGTGGCGTAGACGTCGCTGTAGAGCAGTTGCGAATCAAAGAACCAGGCGTGGGTGAAGCCCGCTGCTTCGGCCGCAGCGGCGTCGCGCCACGCGTCGATGTACGAGGGGAAGGCGATGCCGTAGTCCACCCGCGCCTCCTCAGGGTAGGGTACTGGTCTGCTGTCCAGCTCGGGAGGGCGGGCGCGCTCGGACCCTCGTGGCTGTCAGGCTGGCCGACCCGGATACTCCTCGGAGCGCCCGTTGCGATAGCGCTCGGTAGTGTCGAACGGCGTGATGTCCTGATCGAGGGCCTCATGCACGATGGCCGCGCTCGCCGCTTCGTCCAGGGTGCCCTCCTGCCAGACGCGATCCCCGAAGTCCGTGCAACCCGAGCCCACCATCGAGCCCTGTAGATCCGACTCGCCCAGCCCCCGGCATTTCATGACGTCTTCCCACTCTCCGGGCCGCTCGAGTTCTGTGGATCGGCCTTGCACTGGTGTGGCGCCCGCGAGTCGACGTCGACTTTCGCTGCTGAGGATGATGTCGAGGGCCGCGACCGCCCAAAAGGATACGGAGGACTGACGCACCACTGCTGTACGAGAAGAACTACGCGCGGTGGCACGCGGTGCTGACGCTGAATCGTCCCGACGTGATGAACCGCGATCAACCCCGAAATGGCCGCCCTGCTGCCCCGCGCGACGAGGCTACCAGCACGATGAGCGCATCATGCCTGTGGGCCAGCGCGGATATTCGTGGCGACGACCGTCGGAGCATGAGTCAAGAGGGATATCCGCCTCGAACCCGCACGAGGCGTGGATCGCGAGGATTCGGAGGCGCATCAACTCACGAGTCTCGGCTGGGCCTTGGA
>CAUYYU010000226.1:0-4056 GCA_963577415.1 Chloroflexota bacterium | reverse complement strand
ACCGACAATGAACCCGCTGTTCTGCATCGCCCATAGCGAGTTCGTTCCCGTCACGACTCCCGTGCTGTTCCCCAACGATGCGGTCGTCCCAATGATCGTGTCGTTGGGACTCATGCAGTACAAGGCCGCGCCGTTGCTGACGACCAGGGAGTTGGAGAGGCTGTTGTCCGCACCGACGAAGAATCGGCCGCTATTGGTCATCACGGTTCCAGGCCCCGTGATGTTCAGCGTGGCGCTTTCCCGCCAAGTCCCTTGAGCGTTGTTGTGACCGATCCGGAACCTGCCGGTGCCGATGTCTATGATGTTGGTCCCGCCGGCAACGTTCCAGACCGCGGCGTGCGGGCCGTAGTACGCCGACCCCAAAACAAAATCGACCGTGCTGCCGCCGGCCCCCACATCCACACCCTTGGTCGTAGTCAGCGTCCCCCCGAAGAAATTCCAGGTAAATCCACCGTTGGGCGCGGTGATCCGGTCCGCGATGAGGGTACCGTCCCGCAAAGAAAACCCGGCGAAGCCGGCGTTTTCACGAATGACCAACTCCCCCGTGCCGCTCGTATTGGTCACGGCGATCGTGCCGCTGGTGTGCCAGACCGTGCCGAACGACGCGGCGTCCTGTCCCACCACCAGGCGGTCGGTGAGCCGCCAGGTATTCGCGCCTCCCACCGACCACGTCAGCTCCCCCCCGCCCGACGCGTTGTACCGGGCCTCGGCGTTGATCGCATCGGCCGACCAGGAGACCGTGTAGGTCGCGTTGTTGGCGAAGTTCGCACTGTCCAACGTGCCCGGAACGCCCGGGCTCCAGTTGCCCGGATCGCTGAACGTGCCGTTCTCGCTGCTGGTCCAAAACGAGTCCCCGCCCTGGGCCGGACTCCCCGCGAGCAGCCCGATCGCGCCCATCGTCATGCTCAAGGCCCGGACGATCGCATGTGACGGTCGAGCGGACCGCCGCTTCTCATCCGGCGTCACGCCTTGTGCCCGGTGAGCCGCCTGGATAGGGAGACCTCTCAAGGCAGCCGCCTTTCCACGGTGCTCCCCGGCGGAATGTCGACGCTGAAATCCTCGCACACCACGAAGTCGAAGTAGGGCGACCGCTTCAGCCGGGCGGCCACCGGCTTGTCCGTCGGGTTATGGATCTGCACCGTGAGTTCGCGTTCCCGGGTCTGGACCGCCGTCAACCAGAGGTCCGGCTTGTCCAGCGTGAAGGGATGGCCGATGAAGATCTTTCCGCCGCGCTCTGCGGGTGTGCGATGGCAATAGGCTTTGTTGTCGTGCATTCCGAGCGGGCGGAAGCGTTTGGCGTCGCGCTCGTAGAGCACGCTGGTCCACTTGTCGTTGAGCGCCGTGACCATGATCGGCAGCGAGGTGGGAAAGTTCGCCGGAAGGGTGATCTCACCCGCGAAACCCTGGCCCTGGCCATCGACGGTGAGCACGTACTGCTGGTCGGTGACGTTGCCCTGCTCCGCGTTGACGACGTAGCTGACCCGGCCGGGATCGGCTATCCCGAGCTGGCGGCAGAAGCTCTCCACCAGGTCGGTGTTGGGCGGTTCGTCGAAGGGGCCCACGAAGACCAGCAGGCGATACTTCAGTTCCGTCCCGGCTTTCAGGCTTTGGCCGCGCAAGTCGTAGCCGATCGTGGAGAAGGTATTGCGGAAGTGGTAGTTCAGCTTGTCATCGAGGCTGATGAGGCTGACCGCGCCGAGCGTGGAGGGATAGTAGCTGAGGACGGTACCGCGGTTGAAGGCGCCGATAAAGGAGCTGGCGGGCACCTCCGGCTGGTAGGAGAGCATGCCGCTGTGGTTGCCGTCCGCGGAGTTGCTGATGGCGTACAGCCGGTAGCCGCCCGCGGGTTTCCGGACAGATACGTCGGCGACCTGCACAGGCAGCGTAGTCAAGTCGGCGGGGCACTGCAGGTCCTGCTTGATGCGCAGGGTACCCTCGAGGATCACCGGGGCGGGCAGGTGGCCCTGGTGGCTGAAAGTGATGTAGCGCAGGTCGGCCTCGAAGAGCTTTGTGGGCTCCAGGGGCCCGCGCGTCCAGGGATGCACCTTCTTTACCGACGGCGGGTAGATCAGGCGGCAGCCGGCGGTTTGAATCGCGACATCCGGGGAGGACAGATCCCGGCCGATCTCGCGGGCGATGCGGTCGCCGCTCTCCGCCCCGGTGGTGGCGTAGACCACGGGTGCGGGAGAAACACGCGCGACCGGGAAGGGCTGGCCGTCGAACATGGGCAGGTGACTGCGATCCGCGTTGACGAAGGGGACGAGGGTTTCGCGAAACCCGCCCTTTTCCAGGTTGCTGGGGGCGGGCCAGTTCTCGGCGGTCGTGCCGGAGGCGGCCTTGGGGGCGGGCAGACCGGCGTAGGCGAGCATGTTGTTGCGGTCGGCGCACCAGGTGAGCTGCAGGAGCTGGTTCTTGTCCCACTCCTCGTCGCTGACGGCCCGGCCGCCGTCGTTGTCTGTGACGTGAAGGATGAGGTTGTGCATGTCGTTGTGGGTCAGGACCAGGGTGTGCTCGAAGCGCCGAGCGCCGCCGGGGAGGAAGCGGCGGAAGGGCCGGGTGCCGTTCAGGACGCGGATCTCCTTGAGCCCGGCCGGGCTGGAAACCACCATCCGCACCAGCCAGCGGTAACGCGTCCACTCGAACCAGCCGGCGTCGGTATCCCAGGCGGTGCTGCGCCACTCCTCGATCACGGGGCCGCTGGTGACGTAGGTTGCGGGGACGAAGCCGTAGGTGTCGCCGATGCTTTTCTTCATACCGGCCAGTCCCTCGCCGGGGGGCCGCAGCCAAACGGTTTGAAAGCCTCCGCCCTCCCGGGCCTCGCGCAGGCCGGTGGCGGAATCCACCAGATGGATCGCGATGGGCGAGACCCACTCAGTGCGGGCGGCGCAGGTGAGATAGGTGCCCAGCATGCTGTCGGAGAGCTTGCCGTTCCGGTAGGTGTAGATCGAGATGAAAGGATTGAGCACGTTGTAGTCACTGGCGGGAATGCCGGCGACATCGCGGTTGTCGAGGCGGTAGTTGCCGCAGGCCATGCCCTCTCGGGCGCCGTTGCTCCTTGCCCACTGGTACTGCCCGGCCTCCTGTTGAGTGAGCAGCTTCGTCCCCGGCTTCAAGTGCGAGGGTTGCGGCAGGAGCAGGTCGGTCCGGAAGCCGAAGTAGTGGATGCCCAGCTCGTTGTCCACGCGGATGCCAGGGATCAGCAACAGCTTGTCGTCGCTGAGCTCCGCGCACTCCTTCTGGAAGCGATCAAACGCCTCCGGCTTGAGGGTGGCGAAGTCTTCCAGGAAGGCCAGGTAGTCCAGGCCCAGCTCGCGGGCCACCGCGGCGTATTCGGCCACGGTGGACTGGCCGCCGCTGTAGACACTGCGCACACCCACCACGCCTTGGAACTGTTCGAAGTTGGGGAGGAGGGCCGGATCGGCGTTGGCAGGGCCGGGGGCGCCGTATGTGTGGGATGGGCGGGCGAAGGTATCCTCGAGGCTGGCGGCGATCGTCTCGCGGGGGACCGCACGGGAAGGCTCAGCCAGCCAGTCCAGGACGTTCATGAGCAGGCGGTCGAGATCGGAGGACTTGCCCTCCAGCCCACGGCCGGTGCAAACCCCGCCGTAGGTCGTGTTGCCGGCGATGAAGTCGGAGTAGGCGGGGCTGATCCCGCAGACGGCGAGGCGGCCCAGGCCCTCGACCTTCTCCCGCACCGCCACCAGGGGCGCGGGGGCGGCGGGCGGCCCGGCGAACACCGGCTGGGAGAGGTAGGTGCTGTCGTTTCCTTCGAAGGTGACGAAGCGCGTCGTCGCACCCACGCGGACCAGGGGCTGCCAGGAGGCGTCGAGGCGGATAGGCGTGGTGTTGGCGTTGCGCAGAGTGTCGAAGTCAAAGCGCCCGCCGCTCTTGCCGCCCACCGGGTACCAGAGGCCGCGAACGCCCTCGGCGAGTGGGGATTGGACGATGTCGGTCGTGTAGGCAAAGTTGACGGTGTCGTAGACGCCGATGGTGGGCGCATCGTCGGCGAAGGCGCCGACGGGCGGGACCAGGCCGTAGGGGGCGCAGAAGGGCATC
>CAUYYU010000225.1:0-4070 GCA_963577415.1 Chloroflexota bacterium | reverse complement strand
TTTATTCCTTATCTCACCGGCGAACGCACCCCACATATGGACCCGTCAGCCCGCGGCGCCTTCGTGGGCCTGACCTCGCGACACACCACCGCCCATCTCGCCCGCGCCGTCATGGAAGGGATCACCTTCGCTCTGCGCGACTCGCTGGCTCTGATGCAGGCCCTCGGATTACCGGTCGAGAAGATCATGGCTACCGGTGGGGGCGCCCGCAGCTCCATCTGGCGACAGATGCAAGCCGACGTCCTCGGCGCGCCGGTGTGGCGCACCGGCGCCGAAGAAGGCCCCGCGTACGGCGCCGCTTTACTCGGAGCCGTCGTAGGCGGCGGTTACTCAAGCGTGCCCGAAGCCGTCGCCAGCGGCGTGGAGTTGTTTGACCCGATCGAACCCCGATCCGAGAGCGCTGCTCGCTACGACCAGTACTTCGAGGTCTATCAACGCCTCTACACCGACCTCCGGGCAGCCAACCATCGCCTCGCCGAACTCGCTGGGGCTGGCTGATGGGACGGATTCAACAGGACGACCTGCTCGTTGACCGGGACGGTGTAAAAGACCTCATCCCTCATCGTGAACCGATCTTGTTGCTCGACGGTCTCACCGAACTCATCCTGGGAAAGCGCGCCGTGGGAGTGAAGTACGTCGATCCCGACGACTACTTCCTCGCCGGACATTTCCCCGGGAATCCGATCATGCCGGGCGTGCTGATGGTCGAGGCGCTGGCCCAGACCGGCGCATGCGCGCTCCTGGGATCGAAGGACATCGCGGGGAAGCTCGTATTGTTCGCCGGCATCGACCGGGTTCGATTTCGGCGCCCGGTACGTCCCGGCGACACCCTGGTCCTGACCGTCGAAATCGACCGTATCCGCGGGCCCATCGGTCGTGGTCAGGCGGTAGCCACGGTGGATGGGGAGGTCGCGGTTGAGGGCCGGCTGACTTTCGCCCTCGTCGACAAGGAAGCAGCCACGGATTGATCTGGACGAAGCTCCGGAACTTGGCGGTGACCGCCGTAAGTCACGCGCTCAAACTCTTTCTACGAGGCCGCTCGCCTGATGGGCGAGCGCTGCCCGACATTCAGAACCCGGACATCCTGGTGATTAAGCCGGCGAGCATCGGCGACGTCCTGATGGCCACCCCCGTGCTGGAGTGCCTCCGCCGCACGCTGCCCGGAGCCAGGATCACGCTGGCCGTGGGAAGCTGGCCGCATGTGGCCGTCGCCAACAGTCCCGACATCGACGTACTGATCGACTGCGGTAAAGTCGGCACTCCTGGCCGCTATGGCCTCCGGGAATACCTCCGCCTCGTCCGCGTCCTGCGCCGGCGGCACTTCGATGTCGCCATCGTTTTGGACCGGTCTCCCCTGATGGCGCTCCTCCCCTATTTCGCCGGTGTGAAATGCCGGCTGGGTCTCGACAGCGGCGGACGCGGCATTGGCCTGACTACCGCCGCGCCAGCTCCCCGGGATCGAAATGAAGCGAAAATTTACCTGGACGTGCTTCGCGCCGCCGGTATCAGCACCGACGGCGCTCGGGCTCGTTTCTACCCCAGTCTCCAGGATCTGGAGTACGCCAGGCGGCTCCTGGAAGAATGGAATCTCGGCGAATCCCGCGTTGTCGTCATCGCTCCCGGCGGTGGCCGGAACCCCGGCTCCGTGAACCTCGCGAAACGCTGGTCGCCCGAAGGCTTCGCCCGCGTTGCCGATCGCCTGCAGACCGAGACCGCCGCCCGCGTCGTGCTGGTCGGTCAGGAGTCCGACGAGGAGTCCTTGCGGGCCGTCGCCCGCCTGATGCGAACTGAGGCAGTGAGTCTCCTCGGGCAGACATCCTTCGGGCAGCTGGGCGCCCTACTTCAGATATCCACCGCCTTTCTTGGCAACGACTCCGCCCCCGGCCACCTGGCCGCCGCCGTCGGGACCCGAACCGTGACCGTGTTCACCGATTCGGATCCGGGCCGCTTCCTCCCCTTCTCGGCCGTCGCCATCGGCGTTGCGGCCAGTTCCTTGGAAGACACCTGCGACCGCTTGGTGCAGGCTCTACGCGACGAGTCAAAGAGTGACCATGGTCGCGTTTCAAAGGCTCCGGAGCCACGTGCGGGTAACGGCGACTGGCCCGGCGGGACCGAGTAGACCACCAATCCGGTTATAATCAGTAGCCCCTGGAGGGGTGGCCGAGTGGTTTAAGGCGGTGGTCTTGAAAACCTCTAACCGAAAGGTTCGTGGGTTCGAATCCCACCCCCTCCGCCGTCTACGCAGGGGTCCCTTGGAGGAGTCGCATAGTTGGTCTAGTGCGGCCGCCTGCTAAGCGGTTATCGGTGTTTAAAGCCGATCGTGGGTTCGAATCCCACCTCCTCCGCCCTTAAGTCCAGCTTCATGGCGTGGACGCCGCGGCCTGCCGGCTCTCCCCTTGTCTTCTAACCATGAACCGGCGCAGAGCGATCACGGCCCAGACTCCCTCCACCGCCGTTATCGGGTATGCCTGCACCAACGCGCTGTATACCGCCGTCGCCGCCGAGCCGGCCACAAATGCCAGGATGAACCACTTTGACCTTGCTTCCAGCGCGTATGAAAGCATCATCACCATCACCGCGACCGAACCAAAGATGTTTATCAGAGACATCGGTGCACCCTCCTTTTTTTGACGAGCCTACCCCCGTAATCATTTGGAAATCCAGATCGCCCCCGATTCACTGCGCCCGGACCAACTGGATCGTCGGCCTCCGGGCCGTAGCTATCCTTCGCCGTTAGGGTGGACTTGCAGCGCCACCCGCGGACGGCCGGTGGTCGGATCCATCACCACGTCGGCCTGAATCTTGAACACGTCCGCCATGAGTTCCCGCGTCAAGACCTTGGCCGGTTCGCCGTCGGCCACCAGACGGCCGTCATGGATCACCAGCAGGCGATTAAAGAATGCCGCCGCCAGGTTGATGTCATGCATACAGGCCACCACCGTGACCTGTTGCTCGCGGTTCACCCGGCGCACCAGATTCAGAATCTCGATCTCATGGGCCAGGTCGAGGTGCGTTGTCGGTTCATCCAGCAGCAGGACCCGCGGGCTCTGGGCCAGCGCCATCGCCACGACCACTCGCTGACGCTCTCCACCACTTAGTTCGTTGAAGCGGCGTGACTGGAATTCCGAAGTTTCGGTTTCAAGCAGGGCTTCGTCAACGGTGCGTTCGTCAACCTCCGTCAGGCTGCCCCAGAAATCGAGATGCGGGCTCCGCCCCAGCGCCACGATCTCGCGCACCCGGTAGGCGAAGGGGATATGAAACTCCTGCGGCACCGCCGCCACTAGGCGGGCGCGTTGTTTGGCGTCCAGGTCGCCGATATCGGTCCCGTGCAGCCGAATCCGGCCGGAGCTGGGACGGATCAATCCGTTGACACAATTGAGCAACGTCGTCTTGCCGGCGCCATTCGGCCCGATGATCGCCGCCAGGTCACCCTCGGAAAACGAAACGTGCAGGTCGTACAGGATCTGTTCCCGCGCGTAAGCAAAATTTAGCCCTTCGATTTCTATCGCCGCAATTTCAGAACTCATACTGACCTCGCGCGCGCCGCAATAGGACGATGAAAAATGGCGAGCCGACGATTGCCGTCAATATTCCGACTGGCAGGTCCACCGGCGCCAGCACCCATCGGGCCAGCAGGTCCATCATCGCCAGGTACGCCGCCCCGGCCAACATCGACGCCGGCAGCAGCAGCCGGTTGTTGGGCCCGATGATGATTCGCACCGCATGCGGGACCATCAATCCCACAAACGACACCAATCCGCTAATCGACACCGCCAGCGCCGTAAGCAGCGAAGCCAGTCCAATAATCAGAAATTTGGTGCGCTCCACGTTGATCCCCACCCGGGCCGCCCCGCCTTCGCCCAGGGCCATCGCGTTGAGCCGGGCCGTCAGGAAGAAAGCGAATCCCGCCGCCAGGATCATCGGTGGGAGCACTGTCAGCAGGGGCGTCCAGCCCGTCACTGAAATTCCTCCCAGCAACCAGGTGAAGTTCTGCACGATCCGCAGCTGCAGTCGATCGCTCAGCAGGATAGCCAGTGCGTTCAGCGCGCCTGCCACCGATCCCACCGCGA
>CAUYYU010000224.1:0-4075 GCA_963577415.1 Chloroflexota bacterium | reverse complement strand
CGGTATGGAGGCGATAAATGAGGGCAGGTAGGGCGGGAAGTGAACGCTTCTAGAAGGCTAGGGATTTACGTAGCGCTGGCGGTGGCGCTGGTTGCCCTGTTTGTGCTGAGGCGGGACGCGGTGTGGCAGGGAAGCGCCGAGCTGCACACCGTCCTGGAGCTAATGGCCTCGTTGATGGCGCTGGCAGTGGGATTGGTGGCGTTTGTTCACTACTACAGCCGGAAGACCGGGCTGTATCTTGTGCTGGGGACGGCGTTTGTTGGCACGGCCATGTTGGACGGCTATCACACCATCGCTACGTCGGCGCCGGTCGCGGGGAACTTCCCATCCGAATTGCCGGAGTTGATCGCCCTGAGCGCGGATGCGATGCCGAGGCAGATCGAGAAGGGGCTGGCAGCGGGGTTCGTCAAGTATCTGACGAAGCCGATCGACGTGGATTCGTTTCTGGAAGCTATCGATGAGGTGCTGGGGGACGAGCCGGAGTAGCTCTGTGGATGGCGGCCGTAGGGGAGAGGGCGGCTAGGGGTGGGGAGCGGTGGCGTCGAGAAGACCGGAGATGAATCCGAGCGCGTGGGCGCGACCGCGGTAACCGTAGCCCGGGTCGTTGACGATGCCGGGTACGTGGTCGTCGAGCAGATAGCCGTCGAAGCCGACCTCGCGCAGGGTACGGATGGCGTCCGAGACGTTCATGTTGCCTTCGCCCAGAAAGCACTCCTGGAACTTGCCGGCGGCCCCCTGCACGTCGCGGAAATGCACGTAGAAGATCTTGCCCAGGCCGCCGAAATGGCGGATGGCGTCGAGGCACTTCATTCCCATCATCTCGGACCAGCAGCCCATGCAGAAATCGAGCCCGAGGTTCGGGCTGTCCACGATTCCCAGCATGCGGTCGAAGCCGTCCCAATCTTTCAAGATGCGAGCCACCCCGCCCAGGGAATCGACGGGCGGATCGTCTGGGTGGGCGGCGAGTTTCACACCGGCCTCTTCGGCGACGGGGACGACGGCCTTCAGGAAGTATTCGAGGTTCGCCCACATGTCGTCAGCGGTGTACTCGTGGTCGAAAGACGGCGGTGCGTTTCGGGCCAGGTCTATGTCGAAGGAGGTGACCTCGGCCCCGCCTCGTCCGGGCGTGGTGCGGGAGGTGCGCCAGACGGAATTGGGCATCCAGTGGAAGCCGAGGATCGGGATTCCGGCGCGGCCCAGGTTGCGGATGGTCTCGGCATAGTTCTCGATCTGCTCATCGCGCCCAGGGAGGCCCAGCATGGCCTTGTCGAAGAACGAGTTGGGCGTGTTTTCGAGAGCGAATAGCTCCAGCCCGGCGTCTTCTACGCGGGTGCGCAGGTTGAGCAGGTTCATGAATTCCCAGCGGCGCTCGCCGGGCAGGTCGGGGTTGTTGAGCTGGATGCCGGTGGCGCCGAGTTGGGCGGCGAAGGCCAGGGCCTCGTCATCGAGGCTGCGCAACTGACCGACGGCTATCTTCATGTCCCCTCGCTTGTATGCGGATGATCGAAAGTGGATTGGATTATGGGCGGGGGTCGGAACCGGGGCAAGTCGAGCGGTCTCCCGCCCGTAGACGGTTCCACTTCCGCTTACACGCGATCGGCGAGCAGGTCACAGAAGGAAAGCACCCTGTGGGTGCCGTGTCATGATGAGACCAGTCGGGGGCGCGTGGTTTCCCCACTGGTCAGGGAGGATGTTGATGGATTACGTATCCTTGGGACGGACGGGCGCAGGTGAGCCGGCTTTGCCTGGGCGCGTTCAACTTTGGCCTTTACAACAGCGCCGAGGCGGCGGGGCGGATCATCGACCGGGCGCTGGTATTCAGAAGAGGTGTGCCTCAGGCACCGATGGCGTTGAGGATGATGTCGGCGCCGAAGATGGCGAGGGCGGCGATGACCATGTTCTTGAGCAGACGCCCCAGCCATGAGGCGGCGAAAAAGCGATACCAGCCAAAACCGATGGCGCCGGCGACGGCTCCGGCCAAGTCGAATATGGGATTGGGGATGGCGGCGACTAGGAGGATGGTGAGGAAGCCGTGGCGCCGCATGAAGCCCTGAATGCGGAAATACCAGCGATTGCGGCGAATCCAGCGCGAGCCGGTGTAGCCGAGAAAGTACGAATATAGTTCCCCAACGACCTGGCCGGTGGTCCCGACGAGGGCAGGTAGCCACCAGTTATCGAAGGCGATTGCGAAGGTCCCGATGGCGGCCCAGCCGAAGCCCGGGATCATGAAAAGAGCTCCACTGACGATGGCGGCGGCGAAGAGGGTGAGGTAGCCCTGGGTCGGGTTGAGAAGCATGTTACGAGCAAGGGGGATGACCGCGACGGTGATGGCGATCACCACGGCCAAAAAGGCGAATTGAACGGCCAGGACGGCACGCCGGTGCCGGGAGTATTCGTCCGTGGAACTGGACTCGGTGTTGGGATCGGCCATGTGGTGGCGTTTCTGTATTCGGTCGACGATTAGGAACGGTGGATGTCGTTCGGCGTCGGGGCATAATAGCTGTCACGCAGGTCACACAGTGACTTTATTTTGCCGTCGGTCGGCAGGTTGGATTGGCGGCGGATGAAAGCGGCGTACCTTGAGCGGGCGGGGGAAATCTCGATTCGGGACATAGAGCGCCCGGGGCCCGGTCCCGACGAGGTGTTGGTGAAGGTCGAGTCCATCGGCGTGTGTGCCTCGGATGTGCACTATTACGAGCACGGGCGGATAGGGCCGTTCGTGGTGGAGGAGCCGCTGATTCTGGGTCATGAGTCGGCGGGCGAAGTGGTGGAGGCGGGGGCGGAAGTTACCGATCTTGTCGTTGGCGACCGGGTGTCGATGGAGCCGGGGGTGCCGTGCGGACGGTGCGGCTACTGCCGTGCCGGCCGATACAACCTGTGCCCGGAAGTGGTGTTCATGGCGACTCCCCCGGTGCACGGGGCGTTTTGCGAATACATCGTGCACCCGGCGAATTACTGCTACCCAATCCCCGACAACATGACTTACGACGAGGTGGCGATGATGGAGCCGCTGTCGGTGGGATTGTTCGCGACGGAGCGCTCGGGAGCGCGGGCGGGAGACAGGGTGGCGGTGCTGGGGGCGGGGCTGATTGGGCTGGCGATGCTGCTGGCGCTCAATGCCCAGGGCATAACCAACGTGACACTTTTCGATGTGGTGGATTTCCGCGTGCGGAAGGCGCTGGAGCTGGGCGCAGCGTCGGCGGTTAGTGCCATGGAGATTGATTTGGCCAGGGACTTTGCCGGTCGCTTTGATGTGGTGCTGGAGACGGCCGGTAGCGAAGTCACGACGGCGGCGGCAACCCGGATTGCGGCTGCCGGGGCGACCGTCGTGCTGGTGGGGCATGTGACGTTGGAGACGGTGCCGATCGATACGAATGAGCTCATCATCAAGCAGCTAAACGTGGTGGGCTCGTTCCGCTATGCGAACACCTACCCGCGAGGGATCGAGTTGGTGGCGGCCGGGAAGATCGACGTGGCGAAGCTCATTTCCCGACACTTCACTCTGGAGCAGACGGAGGCGGCGCTGCGGTTCGCGCAGGACGCGAAGGATGAGTGCATCAAGGCCGTCGTAACTCCCTGGTCACACAGTGACTGTCCATTGTCGTCTGATCGCGAGCTGGGCTGGGGCCGGTAGTCACGCCGTGGTCACACCGTGATCACGCGGTGACTTTATGCGGTCGTCGGTTCGCTGGTCGAGTTCGACGCAGGTGGTTGTCACATGGATCTAATTTCGTGGCTCGCGAACGGGCCGGCTGATTAGAGAGCGAGGTCGGGGAGAGTGTCGCGGCGGTGAATCCAAAGGTAGATGAGGAGGACGGGAGCCATCACGAGGGCGGCGGCGAGGAAAGAGACGCGCAGGGAGGTGGCAACGGCGAGGGTGCCGAGGAGGGGTCCGCCGACGATCTGACCGATGGCGTCGAATTGACCGTTGATGGACAGGACGGTGGCACGGACGCGGGAGGGGATGAAGCGGTTTTGCCAGGCTTCGAGGATGGGCTCGTTGGCGCGCCGCATGGGATTGCGCAACCAGAGCATCGCTAGGGCGAAGGCGAGATTGGTGGCGGCGGCGAAGGCG
>CAUYYU010000223.1:0-4088 GCA_963577415.1 Chloroflexota bacterium | reverse complement strand
CAGCTTTCGCGCTTTTATCGGCCCCTGGCGATACAGATAGTTATGGGCGATGCAGGCGGTGCTGCCGTTTTCGCGAATCGCCGCCATGATCTGGTCGGCCTCGTACATGCTGGTCGCCATGGGCTTTTCCATCAGGATCTTCTTACCGGATTTCGCCGCCGCTACTGCCGACTCCCGGTGCAGGAAGTGCGGCAGAGCCATGTCCACCAACTCCACCTCCTCCAGGGCCAGCAGGTCGTTCCAGTCGGCCAGGCGCTTGTCCTTTTGAACATTCAGCATGTCGCCGACGGCATCGCGCCGCTCCGGGGTCGTGTCCGCCAGGGCCACGACGTTGAAGCGATCGGTCAGCTTCTGGAATGCCGGCGCGTGGCCGTCTTCGATTATTCGTCCGCAGCCGACGATTCCGACATTGATCAATTGGGTAATCCTTTTCCGAGTTCCCGTATGTTTATTAGTGGTTCTCGCCGCCGATGTCGAAGCCCATGACTTCCTGCAGGTACTTCGTGTTCTCGGCCAGGCTCTCTCGGGGTGTGGTCTGGGTGCGGTCTAGCTCGATGGTCAGCCAGCCGTCGTAGTCGGACTTGCGCAGTTCGTCCACGAATCCCGGCGTGTCCACGATTCCACGGCCGAGCTCGCTGAAGAACGCCAACTTCGGCGCGTTGTTCTGGCCGATCGCCTGCTCGGACTCCGGCATGTCCAGCTCCGGCGAATAGTCCTTGACATGGACGTAGGTGATGATGTCCTTGTAGGTCTGGACTACTTCCAGCGGGTTGGCCCCGGCCTTGGCGATGTGCGCAGGGTCCAGCACCATCTTCACGATGCTCGTGTCGACTTCGTCGAAGATACGGGTGATGTCCTCCCGTTCTTGCACCGGCGTGCCCCAGTGGGGGTGAATACCGGCGACAATGCCCATGTCGAGGCAGGCCTTCCCGATCTCCTCCGCGACGCGGGCCATCGTCTTCATGTGTTGGTCGGTCGGCGCCGGGTCTGGTCGTCCCCGCCCCGGTCCCAGCACCAACCGGTCCGAGCCCATTGATTGCAGGAAACGAGCGATCTTCAGGTTGTACTCGATGACCTCGGCCTCTTTGCCGGCCACGTGCATGTCGCCGCCGCCGTAGAGAGCCGTCAGTTGAAGACCCTTAGCATTGATCTTCTCCGTCAGCACGTCCTCGCGCCCGGCGAAATCGTCCACCACGAAGGCGAAGGTCTCCGTGCCCCGGTAGCCGAAGTCGCTGATGTCCTGCAGGGCGCCGTCCAGGTCACGTCCCCACGTGATCTGGTGACAGCCGAGTTTGAAAGTCGCCATGGACATTCCCCTCTGGATTTGGTTGGGCTCAGGCCCAATACGCTTCGCCGGCGGGCTCGGTGACAAGCGCCTGTTTTAGCACGTCGATGCCCTTCTCCAGGCCTTCGTTGGCGGAGAGGAGGCTGTCCTCGTGCTCGATGCTCAGAGCGCCGTCGTAACCGATGAGCCGGAGTTCGCTCACGATCTCTTTCCAGTCGTCGATCCCGTGCCCGTAGCCAATCGAACGGAAGAGCCACGAGCGGTTGATTTCGTCGGTGTACGGCCGCGTGTCCAGGACGCCGGTGCGGCGGGTGTTCTGGGGGTCCACCTTTGTGTCCTTCGCGTGGAAGTGGTGCATCGCTCCGGCCTGGCCGATCTCCCGAATCGAGGTGGACACATCGATCCCCTGCCACCACAGGTGGCTCGGGTCGTAGTTGGCGCCGATCTCGGGCCCGACTGCATCCCGCAACCGCAGCAGCGAGTCGGTGTTGTAGACGCAGAAGCCTGGGTGCATCTCCAGCGCGATCTTGGTCACACCGTGGTCTCGCGCGAACGCCGCGGCTTCCTTCCAGTAGGGGACCAGAACGTCGTCCCACTGGTACTGCAAAATCTTGGGATAGTCAGGCGGCCAGGCGCACGTCACCCAGTTTGGATACTTCGCCCCGGGGCTGTCTCCCGGGCATCCCGAAAAGGTGATCACGGTGTCGATCCCCAGCTTCTCGGCCAGCAGCACCGCGTTCTGCTGGTCCTTTGCGTGCTCCGCGGCGAACTCCTTGTCCGGATGGATCGGGTTCCCGTGCATGCTCAGGGCCGACAGTTCCAGGTCGTTCTTGTCCAGCACTTCGTTCAGGTGATCGATCTTGTCGGGATTCGCCAGCAGATCGACCGAGTCGCAATGCGCGTTGCCCGGATACCCGCCGCAGCCCAGCTCGATCGCGCCGACTCCAAGGCTTTTCAAATACCCCGCCACCTGCTCAAGCGGCTGACCGCTCATCAGGACCGCGAACACACCGATCTTCATGGCAATGCCTCCCGCTCTATCCGAACGTCGTTAGTAAGAGATTTCTACTCGGGCGCCATCGTTGGCATCGGATTCGGCGATGGCGGCCAGGAGCACGTCACACTTGTAGCCGTCTTCGAACGTCGCGCCCATCGGGGCCACGTCCTTGTTATTGACGATGCAATCGAGGAAGTGATGAAGCTCGTGGACGAAGGTGTGCTCCCACCCGATCATGTGCCCGTGCGGCCACCAGTTCTCCCAGTAGGGGTGAAACACCTCGGACACGAGCACCTTGCGAAAGCCGTTCGCGTCTGCCGGCTCCGAGTCGGCGAGGTACACCTCGAGTTCGTTGAATGCCTCCATGTTGTAGGCGATCGAGCCCTTCGAGCCGTTGATCTCAAAGATGTTGCCGTTCTTGCGCCCGTTGGCGAATCTGGTCGCCTCCACGGAGCCGATCGCCCCGTTTTCAAACTCCAGCAGGGCCATGTAGGCGTCGTCGACGGTCACGGGGCCCTTCTTGGCGGGATCGTCCGCAAGGGGACGTTCCTTGATAAACGTCTTCAGGCGGCCGTTCACCGCCGTGATCTCTCCCACGATGAAGCGGGCCAGATCCAGAGTGTGCGAACCAAGGTCGCCCAGCACCCCGCTTCCGGCTACGTCCTTGTCCAGCCGCCAGATCAACGGGAACTCCGGATCGATGATCCATTCCTGCGCATAGCGGCCCCGGAAGTGGAACACCTCGCCGATGGCCCCTTCTCTCACCAGCTTCCTTGCCTGGATGATCGCCGGCACGAAGCGGTAATTGAACGCCGCCATGTGTTTCACCCCGGCCTTTTCCGCCGCCTCCCACATCTGCTTCGACTCGCCCGGATTACGGCCCAGCGGTTTTTCGCAAATGACGTGTTTGCCGGCTTCGACGGCCGCGATCGTCGGTTCGAGGTGCAGGTTGTTCGGCCCGCCGTTGTCCAGCACCTGGATATCGGGATCAGTTATCAGATCGCGCCAGTCGGTGGTGTGGCGTTCGAACCCGAATCGTCTCGCTGCCGCCGCCACCGCCTCCTCGTTTCGCCCCGCCATGCTCTTCAATATCGGAATTGCCGGCGGCGGGAACATCATGCTCGGAATAGTCTTGTAGCCGTTGGAGTGGGCCTTGCCCATAAAGGCGTACCCGATCATGCCGATGCCGATCTCAGCAGCGTCTCCGGCGGTGGCGGAAACATCGCCCATGGTGGTGAAACCGACCTCTTCGGCCATGCTCGCGCCTCCCGGCATTTTCTCTTTGGTAATTCCCATCTGCGAGGGGCGATCAAACTAGCGCATAGTAGTTAGGGGCGCAAATGGCCGATCTTTACGTTGAGCGACACGTTGCGGGCCGATAGCATGCCTGCATTAGATGACCGGAGCGCGAACGTCTTGATACCCCGGCTATTGATACTTGGATTGGTAATTGCCCTGACGATTCAGGGCTGCCTGTTCCTCGGCGGCGAGGAGCCGGAGGAAGCCGCCGCGCCGGTGCTTACCCCAATGGTCGATCCCGAGACCGGTGATCCCATTCTGGACCCGACGACCGGTCAGCCTGTGTTTCCCACCCTGACCCCGACCCCCCACATCCACCCCAACTCGAATACCGCCCAGAACGCCCCGTCCTGACCGCACCCCTACCCCGACGGTAACGGTGACGCCGACGCCGACGCCGACGCCGACGCCGACGCCGGGAATAATGTCCAATCTCGCTCTAGATGGCTCCTCGACCAATGTCACCGTAGTCGGCGACATCGCCGACCTGGAAAATCCGGTGCTGCT
>CAUYYU010000222.1:0-4092 GCA_963577415.1 Chloroflexota bacterium | reverse complement strand
AATGGGTCTAACAAGATTACCGGCGAGGCGGGGTGCGTTGGAATGAGCTCTGGTTATTCGGGCTGGCGGAATCCGAGGCCCAGGGGAGGAGCCCAGTTGGCAGCCTAGGAGCCGATGGCCTGAATGGCCATGGCGGCGGCGAAGCCGATGCCGAAAACGACGATGGCGGTGATGGCGATCCAGAAGTATGTGCGCCAGCGGAGACGGTGCTCTAGCCGGTCGAGGCGCTGGTCCATACGACTCACGGTGGAGTTCACTTCGCCGAGGCCGTCTTCGAGGCGTTTGATGGCCAAGACGTTGGCGATTATCTGAGGCTGGGCCTGATCGCCGGCCGCGCCCCCGGCGCCGGGGGCGCGGGGCAGCTGCTCGATGACGTTGGCGAGGACTTTTTCGGAAACCATGCGAATGACCGCACTTGTCAGGAAGGCGCTAGCCATGGGGGATAATCTCCGCGACCCAAACCGAGGATACGGGGAGTATTTTAACCCGGACTGATCGCCAGGCTTGAGTGCAGGACACAAATTCGATGGCTCACGCGGATTGGCGACCAGATCAGGAAGCGCTTGATGAGGATGACAGGCCGGCTGCGAGTGCTTGTGGTGGTGCTTGTGGTGGTGCTGGCGACGGTGGTGGGATTGGCGGTGGTGAATTTCGGTTCGAGTGGCGATGCAGCGGTCGAGGCGGAGCCGACTCGGTCGGTATTGACGGAGACAGTCACGCCGGTGGCGACGCCGACTCCACCGGGATCGCCAGATGCGACAGCCGAAGCGATGGCGGAGCAAGGTAGGTCGCCGACGGCCGCGGCGTCGCCGATTGCCACGGTGACAGCAACGCCCTGGCCGACGCCCACCCCGACGGCTACACCGGGATCGGGAAACCTCATCAGAAACGCCCTGGACGGATTGAGGGAGGGGTCGGGGACGTTGATTGCCGGGGCGATCCCGGACTGGTTGGGGACGGAGCGGGTGACGTTCCTGCTGCTGGGAACGGATCGGCGGCCAGGAGAGGAGGCGTCGCGATCAGACACGATTATGGTGTTCAGCGTGGACCCGGGAACGAGCTCGATGGCGCTGATATCGATTCCCCGAGATCTGTGCGTGGAGGAGTGCAAGACGGCGCTCGATCGGGTGAACGGGATATTCCTACGGGAGGGGCCGGAGAGCATGGCGGAGGCGGTGGGAGAGCTGCTGGGGGTGGAGATCGATTACTACGTGACCATCGGTTTTGAGGGGTTCGAGGAGATTGTGGACACTCTGGGAGGCATCGAGATCGACGTCTACCAAGAATTTGATGAAAATTTCCTGGTGGCGGGGAGTGAAGAGGTGGTGCGGCTGAAGCTGGAGGTCGGGATGAACCGGCTGGATGGTCCGACGGCGCTGATGTACGCCCGCTCGCGGATGGCGAATCCGAGATCGGACTGGGACCGCGTATGCCGGCAACAGCAGGTATTGCTGGCGGTGAAGGCGCAGGTGCTGACGGTGCGGGCGTTTGTGCTGGCGCCGAGTCTGATACGAACGCTGGTGACGGCGGTGGAAACGGATTTTCCGGTGACGGAGATTCCGCCGATGGCCAAGCTGATCCTGGCGATAGCGCCGGAACACACGGTGCTACGGGTGGTGGATCACGGCAGCGGGACGATTCTGGGTCACGAGGGGGAAGACGGGGCGGCAATGCTGAAGCCGGACCCGGAGAAGTTGATCAAGTTCGTGCAGGACATTTTTGACCAGGCGGCGGTGGGTCACAGGGTGTACGGAGGGGCGGACGGGATCGAGTTCACGACGGACTGGTGCGGCTAGGCGGAGCGGGCTTCCGGGGGCGGGAAAGTGCGGTCGAGGTAGGCCTCGAGGACATCGGTCACGAACATGTGGCCGGGGGCGTGGGTGATCATGAAAGGGATGCGGGCGGCGAGAGCGACGGCCTGAGGAGTGACGCCACAGGCCCAGAAAACGGGCACCTCGTCGGGGTGGATTGACACCGGGTCGCCGAAATCGGGGGAGTCCAGGGAGCGGATGCCGATGGCCTCGGGGGCGCCGCTGTGGACGGGGGCGCCGTGGACCTGGGGAAGTTCGCCGGTGATGCGCACGGCGTCGGCGACCCGATGCATGGGAATCGGTCGCATGCTCACCACCATCGGGCCGGTAAAGGGGCCGGCGGGAAGGCAATCGATGCTGCTGGTGTACATGGGGATATTGACACCCTGTTCGAGGTGTCTGAGGGGAATGCCGGCGGCGGCGAGACGGCCCTCGAAGGAGAAACTGCACCCGAGAAGGAAGGCGACAAGATCGTCGCGCCAAGAATTGAGGATGTCGGTGGATTCGTCTATCAGCCGGCCGTCGGCATAGGTGCGATAGCGCGGGATATCGGTGCGCAGATCGGCGGCGTCGGCGGTTTTGGCGGTGAGGAACTGGCCGGATGGAAGGCGCTCCAGAAGAGGGCAAGGTTTGGGGTTGAGAGCGCAGAAGGATTCGAAATCGTCGGCCTGCTCGGCGGGCAGGATGGCCAGGTTCGCCTGCACGTAGCGGGTGGACGCACCGACGCTGGGGGCGGTCCAATCACCGGAACGACACAGAAGGCGAAAATCGCGACCGGAGAGAGCGGCCGGGTCGTCGGTCCGCGTTACGGACATGATTGTGGCCTAGAGGCCGCCCGCCACCAGCGGCAAGAGTGCGCCCAGGAGGGAGGACATGAGCTCTTCGGAAGTGACCTCGCGGGCATCGGCGGGGAGCTCGACGTCCACGGTGTCGCCCCAGTGGAGGATATCCACGATAATCTCGGCGCCATCTTCGACGATGGTCATGGAGACGGGCGAATAGTCGTTCCTGGTGAGATTCATCAGGGCCCCATCGGGGGATTCAACCTGCCAGCAGATGTCATCGCCACAGGGGACTTCCGCTTTGTATACCCAGGCACTTTCGCTGATTACCTCAGAATCGAAACCGCCTCCGAATTCCGCCACCATTTCGGTGAGATCGTCGGTGGGCGGAGCCTTCATCCAGCCCTGGCCGACGTTCATGTAGGCGGCGGCGTCGGTAGCGATGATGTTGAGTGTGACGGAGGTCGAGCCGGAGAGGGTTAGATCGAGCTTCAACAGGTGAGGGGCGGTGTTGACCGTGACTCCAATCTGGACGGACTCGACGCCGGGGATATCGTCCGTCGGGAAGCCATCCACCTGCATGGTCAGGCCGGCGGGGGCCGACTCCAGAACCGCCGCCTGAAATTCGGCCTGGTCAAATTCGGGGTCGGCGTCGGCGGCAGCGGCCCCGCCACAGGCTGCAAGGATCAGGCTGAAAACGGCCAGCGTGGCGAGGGAGATGAGACGGCGCAAGGGATTCCTCGGGAGGGTCGGATCGAACGGGACGCCGTACTCTACACCGGGTGAGGCGGAATTCCGGGTAACGAGCATGCTTGTCCGGACAAGGCGTATTAAGGCAGCGGGTTGGCAGTTAGCAGGAGAGGGAGTACGCCGGTGTCGTCGGAATCCAGGCCGAGGAGCACCAGGGGATAAAAGAACTGGTGGGCGATATCCGGGGGAGTTGTTTCGGTGTAGGTGTCGGGGATGTTGAGAGTGATGGCCTGATTCCAGGCGACGAAGTGGGTGGCAGCGCGGGCGTAGCGGCCGTCGGAGGATACGGACCGAACGGATATCGATAGAGGAAGTAGCGAGCCGCTATCGACGGCGAGGATGAGATCGCCGCTAGCGGATGACTGGCTGAACTGGTGGCAGGAGGTCTGCTCACAAATGACTTCATCCTGAAGATCCCAGGGAGCGGTTTCGAGGAAATCCCAACTCAGAATGGTATCGAGCGGCGGTAGAAGGGAGGCAACGCGACGCATCATGGCGGGGGAAGGCTCCGAGCTGAGCCAGGCGCCGGGTTCGCCGTCACGGGCGACGCTGACGTAGACCAGGCCGTCGGCGAATAGAAATCGCCATTCGAGGTTGATGGTCCCTTGCAGATGCCAAACGAGCTCGACGTCCGGGGAGCCGTCCCGGTAGCGTATCCGGCCTTCGAGGAGGGCGCGATCAACGGACTCGCCGATACCGTCGGGGAAATCGCGGACGAAGATCAGGGACTCAGGCTGGAAGGCCAGGTA
>CAUYYU010000221.1:0-4094 GCA_963577415.1 Chloroflexota bacterium | reverse complement strand
GGAGGACAAGAGCCACGGTGGCAAAGCGGCCGGGTGGGGTGGCGCCGGCTTCGGTGGTGGTGGTTTCGGGCCGGCCGAGCCGCCAGAGAACGGCGGCGGTGAGAAGGTAGGCGGCGGCGACGGTCCAGCCGGGAACGGTGGGGACCTGGACCCGGGCGAGGCCGGTGTCGCTGGCGAAGGCGGCGATGCGCAGGAGGTACTCGATGGGCGCTCAGGCGGCCCAGGTGATGACCTCCAGAGCCGGGAGCGCGAATAGCGACCAGAGCATCGCGACGATGCCGGTGAGCATGATCCGGGGTGAGAATCCGATGGCCAGGATGTTGGTGGGGACGGCCATGAGGCTGACGTTTCCGAAATGCAGTATCAGCAGGGGAGTGACGAGCAATTGGGCGGAGACGGTGATGGCGATGAGCTCGGCCAGGAGTGCGAGGCTGGCGGTGGCGATGAAAGAAAGCTGAAAACTGGCGGAAAAGAGGATCGCGGGGTCGAGAAAAACCATGGCAGCGCCGGTGATGGCGAGGGAGATGAGAAGGTTGCTTTGGCGTTCGAGAAGCCATGCGACGAGCACCAGCTCGGCCATGATGGTGGCGCGGACGACTGGTGGATCGCCGCCGACGAAGACGGCGTAGAGGGGGAGCAGGATGATGGCGGCCCAAACCCCGCGGCGGCCGAGGGCGAAGCCGGCGGCGCGCCGAATTACGATGGCCCGGAGGGTGACGTTGTAGCCGGAGATGGCGATGAGGTGGATGAGGCCGGAGCCGCGAAGATCGCTCATTACGGAAGCGGGGACGTCGGCGCGCACCCCGAGCAGAATGGCTGAAAGCAGCCCGACATGGGGCTCGGGGAGGGCGTCGTGGATGGCGCGATCGAGGCGACGTCGCAGGGAAGCCAGGCTGCCGCGTACGGTGGGCAGGTCGCGGGGTTGGGGCCAAATCCAGGCGCGATCGATGCGGTCGATCGTGCGGCGGGTGGCGAAGTTTTCGTAGAGGTTGAGGGTGCCCTCGATGGTGAGGACGGAGCCTTCGGTGTAGGCGGGCGAATAGGAAAAACGTGCACGCGATCGCCCTGGTCGGGAACTTCAGCAGCTGGTGAATCCTAGCCTTCGCCGGCCGGGCGGACGGAGTCCAGCCTGACAAGCATTGGGGAGCGGGTGAGGCGGCCGGGGGCGCGAAGGACGGTGCCGGTGGCGATGATGCCGGCTCCGTCCCCGGCGGCGATCACACCGGGTGGCTCGGCGGCGAGATGGGCCTGGCCACGGACCAACCCCAGGGTGAGGGCGAGGAGGGCCAGACCGATGAGCACAGTGCGGCGTGGGATGACGATCGCCAGGGCCCCGCTGGCAATGGCGGCGACGCCGGCCAGCCAGAGGGGAGCGATGAGCGAGAGGGACAGGCCGACCCCGAGGATGGCGGCTCCGGCGAGCAGCATCTGCAAGTCTGGGGCTCCTGGGGGGCGGTCCGGGCGGCCGGGAGGTTAGGTGACGATCGGGGGATCAGCGGAACAGGATGAACTCTTCGATCGTCGCCACCTGGGTGCGGGTGAGACTGGCGCCAGAAGAGGGACCGCCGGCCGCGGTCAGGACGTCCTGAATCCGATCGCCGGGCTGAACTTCGTACACGCCGGGATCGACGACGGCGCCGCTGATGTAGACGAGACGGGCGGACCTGTCGTCGGCGCCGGCGGCGGTTCCGGTGAAGTTGCCCCCCCGCCCTTCGAGGAGCTGCACGATCTGAAGGATAAGAATGGCGAGGCCAAGGATGATGACCAGGGTGAACCTGTGTTTTTCGAACCACTCGGAAGGCAGGGTGGGGGCTCCTTCCACTCTTTGATGCAACAGCGCGTTGGGGTGAAAGGGTGTCGCAAGGAGGCCGCTTCGCGAGGGATGGAGGCGCAATCGTCGGTGGGTGATGGGTCGAGGAAGACTTTGGCTTAGCATGTGGCGAATTTTGCGCCGGTGGGCGCTGCGGTGAAGGAGTAACGCAAGGGTGTTGTTGTCCAGCCTGATCGGTGTGCGGGGCTCGGGTCGGTCGACGCTGCTGGAATTGGTGGCGGGCGGGCGCACGTTCGGGGCGGAGCGGACCGGTCGCTTTACGGCACGGGCGGCGACGATCAGCCCGAGCGACCCGAAATTGGAGCGGCTGGCGGCGTTTTACTCTTCGCGCAAAGTCGTGACGGCGGAGTTCACGCTTGTCGATTACGAAGGGGTGGGGTTGGGGGAAAGCAGTGGACGTGAGGCCGAGTGGCTGAATGCGATGCAGCGAGTGGATGTGCTGGTGGCGGTGCTGCCGGTGTACCTGGACGAGGGCCGGAGCGATAGCGTGCAGCGGCGGCTGGCGGAGGTGTCGGCCGATCTGGTGATTGCGGACCTGACGACGGTGGAAAATAGGCTGGAACGGCTGGAGCGGGACCTAGAGCGGGCACCGCGAGTGGAGCGCGCGAACCTGGTGAGCGAGCAGGAGTTGCACGGCGGCCTGAAGGAAGCGCTGGAGGATGGAGTTCACCTGCGGGCGCTGGAGTGGGATGAGACCCGGTTGAAGGCGATTGGTAGTTTCGGGTTCATGACCATGAAATCGATGGTGGTGGTGCTGAATACCGGAGAGGACGATGTGGCGGGGTGGGAGGAGGCCCGTGAGCAAGCGGCGAAACTGTGGCCGTATCCGGGGACGGGAGTGGCGGCGGTCAGCGCGGCGATCGAAGCGGAAGCCATGGAGCTGCCCGGAGACGAGCGCGGAGAAATCCTGGACATGCTCGGCATAGATATTCCGGCGAAAACCCGGTTGATAGAAGCGGTAATGGCCGCGGCGGAGGTATTTACGGTCTATACGGGCTCGGAGACGGAAGCACGGGCCTGGTCGGTGCCCGGAGGGACGACGGCGCTGGGGTTCGCCGGCATCATCCATACCGATCTGGCGCAGGGATTCATCCGGGCGGAAGTGATTCCGCTGGATGAGCTAGAGGAGGCCGGATCGGAGGCGGAGGCGCGGCGGCGGGGACTGATTAGAAGCGAGGGTAAAGACTACGAGCTGAAGCCTGATGACGTGGTGACGGTGCTCTTCTCCCGCTGACGGAGCCACAGGCTCTTTCTTCTGACTCGTTCCCGCACGGGCTAAGCCCGTACTGCATCGGAAACATGCAGTGGGCACAGCGTTGCGACGAGGTGACAGAAAGAAACCGGTCAATGACCGGCGGCACCGGTGAGTTCGGTGATGCTGGAGATCTTGTTGGCCTGAAGGTAGGCGGCGAGGTCGTCGATCAGGGTGGGGGCGGCGGTCGGCTGTACGAAGGTGGCGGTGCCGACCTGGACGGCGGTGGCTCCGGCCAGGAAATATTCGAGCGCGTGCTCCAGGGTGGCGATGCCGCCGACGCCGATGATGGGAATATCGACCTCCGGGTAGACGTCGTAGACGAAGCGGACTCCGACGGGGCGGATGGACGGCCCGGATAGCCCACCGCGGGTGGCGCCGAGCAGCGGACGGCGTCGGCGGATGTCGATGGTCATCCCGAGGATGGTGTTCATGATGGTGAGGGCGTGGGCGCCGGCGCGGGCGGCGGCGACGGCGAGGGGGCGCATGTCGGTGACGTTGGGGGAAAGCTTGGCCAGGAGCGGGAGGCTGCTGACCTCGAGGATGGCGGTGACGGCCTCGGTGAGGAGGTTGGGGTCGGTGGCGAATTCGAGGCCGCTTTCAACGTTGGGGCAGGAGAAATTAGCCTCGATGGCGACGACTCCGGGAAAGCCCTCGAAGGCGGCGGCAAGATCGCGAAAATCGGAGGCGCTGTCGCCGGCGATGCTGGCGATGATGGGGACGTGGAGAGAGGGCCAGGACCGGGCTTCGCCCTTCAGGAGACGTTGGATGCCAGGGTTGGGGAGGCCGATGGAGTTCAGCATCCCGGCGGCGGTCTCGACGGTGCGGGGGGTGGGGTTGCCTTCGCGAGGCCGGGGAGTGACGGTTTTGGTGACCAGTGCCCCAAGCACGGAGAGATCGAACACCTTCGCGAGCTCGGGACCAAATCCGGCGGTGCCGGAAGCGGTCATGACGGGATTCTGAAGTTCGAGTCCGTCGGGGTGATCTGGTGCGATCTGGACCGCGAGGGAG
>CAUYYU010000220.1:0-4100 GCA_963577415.1 Chloroflexota bacterium | reverse complement strand
CCCGATCGCCTCTGTCCGGGCCGGAATCTCGAATTCAAGATACTCATAGGCGTCACCCACCGCCGTTTTACCCATCTGCTTCCAACGATTCCCCATCCCGTACCCCGCATGCGTGTGGCCATGAATCCAGTACGCCGGCTCGTACCGGTTGATCATCTTTCGAAAAGCGTCAAAACCCCAGTGCGCGCGGTCGGCCGATTCCGGACAGTTGTCCCACTCAGACTCTGGACGTTCGCGGAACGGACAGAGTGCGTGATCTCCCACCGGCCGATCGCAAACGCTGAACGCGTCCGCGCAAAAACGTGGCGGCGAGTGCGAGATCACGATATCGACACCCCCGGCGCGACACAGCTTCAATCGTTGCCGAAATGCCTTGATGGTCACCTGGCGCTCCCGGTACTGGACGCCGTCCCCGTTGTACCAGATCGAGCCTTCCATCCCCAGGATGCGGATTCCGCGATGCTCGACCAGGCGCCCGTGAATGTCCTCGCAACCCAGCGGCGGATCGTCACCAAACCTTCGGTCGTGATTTCCCCGCACGTAAAGCACCCGGGTGTTGAAGCGGTCGGCCAGGTATCCGAGGTAGCTTTGTTTCAGATCGCCACATGCCACCACCAAGTCGACACCATGCCATCGCTCCGAGTTAAAGTGTTCTCCGAGCGCACGACATTCTTGGTCCGCCACCGCGAGTATCTTCATCCCGCAAGTATGGCGGTTCGTCGCTTCGTGCGTAAGCGCCGCCTGCCTTCTCCCCATCGGACAGGCAGGATAAGGTTCCCGTGCGGCCCCCGGATGGCGGCGTCGCGAACAGCAAGGCTGGATGATGGTTACGCTGAAAATTGATGGTCAGACGGTTTCCACCCCCGCTGGTTCCACCGTTCTTACCGCCGCCCGCGCCGCCGGAATCGATATTCCTACCCTCTGTTATTCCGCCGGCCTCGACGGGTCCGGCAACTGCCGGCTCTGCACCGTGCAACGCGGCGGCGTCGAGGGGACGCTGCTGCCGGCCTGCCGCGGCGTAGCGGAAGAGGGTTGGGAGATCGAAACCCGTGCGCCCGCCGTTCGCGCCGCCCGGCGGGGAGTCCTGCAGGACTTGAGTTCCCTGGACCTCAGCGCCGCGCCCGCACTCCTGAATCTTATGCGGGAATACGACGTGGACCCGCCGGTGGAGCCCCAGCCGACCCGGAACCCAATCGTCGACAACCCCTTCTACGTGCGCGACTACGACCGCTGCGTTCTATGCTGGCGATGCACCGACGTCTGTGGCGAAAGCGTTCAGCACACATTCGCCATCCAGCCCGTCGGCCGCGGCGAAGCATCCGCCATCGGCACCCTCAGCAACGTCGGTATGCCCGAGTCGACCTGCGTGTTCTGCGGAAATTGCGTCCAGGTTTGCCCCACCGGGGCCCTGGAGCCGCGTCGACTCTGGGAACTGGCGGCGGATAAAAAGGAGCAACCGGAAAAAGTCGTCTCCACCACCTGTCCGTTTTGCGGGGTCGGGTGCGGATTGGAAGTCCACACTCACGGCGACACCATCACCCACGTCACCTCCGATCCCGAGGGACCGGTGAACCAGGGCTGGCTCTGCGTCAAAGGCCGTTATGGATTCGAGTACGTCCACTCCCCCGAACGGCTCACGACGCCGCTGGTGCGGGATGGGGACGGCTGGCGTGAGGTTTCCTGGGACTTTGCCCTAGACCTGGTGGCGCGTCGCCTGCGAGAGACCATCGATGCGAACGGCCCCGACTCCATCGGCGTATTTACTTCGTCCAAATGTCTGAATGAAGACAACTACCAGCTCCAGAAATTCGCCCGCACCGTTGTGGGCACCAACAACATCGACAACTGCGCCCGCCTCTGCCATTCCTCGTCGGTCGCGGCCTTGGGCATGTCCATCGGCGCCGGGGCCTTCACCAACTCCCTCGACGAGATCGCCGAGAACGACTTGATCTGGGTGACCGGCTCGAACACGACCGAGACCCACCCCATAACCGCTCTCAAGATCAAGGCCGCCGTCCGCGCCGGAGCGCGGCTTATCGTCTCCGATCCGCGCAAGATCGAGCTGACCAAATTCGCCGACCTGCACTTGCAACCTCGCACCGGGACCGACGTGCCCCTTTACAACTCCTTGCTGCACTGCCTCATCAGAGATGACGCCGTGGACTGGGACTTCATCTCAGCTCGCGTGGAGGGATTCGAGGAAGTCCGGGCCGTCGCCGAACGTCATCCCCCGGAGTATGGGGAAGCCATTACCGGAGTGCCGGCGGCCACCATCGAAGCCGCTGCCCGCTTAATCGCGGACGCTCAGAAAACCGGCTTCTACTGGGGCCTCGGGCTTACCGAGCACACCCACGGTACCGAGACCTGCCTCGCCCTGATAAACCTCGCCCTGGCCACTGGAAACGTCGGACGCCGCGGAACCGGGTTGAATCCTCTGCGCGGACAAAACAACGTTCAGGGCGCCAGCGACGTGGGTGCTCTGCCCAACTTCTTCAGCGGCTACCGGCCTGTCGATGACCCCGAGGCCAGGGTGATATTCGAGGAAGCCTGGGGAGTGACCCTGCCCCCGGTGTCCGGGCTGACCAGCACCGAAATGATCCTGGCTGTCGAAACCGGCGATCTACGCGCTCTCTACATAATGGGTGAGGATCCGCTGATGTCGGACCCGAATCTGGCTCACACCCGGGACCTCTTCGACCGGCTCGATTTCCTGGTCGTGCAGGACATATTCATGAGCGAGACCGCGGAGGCGGCCGACGTGGTCCTGCCGGCCACCTCCTGGGCCGAGAAGAACGGCACCTACACCAACACCGACCGGCGCGTACAGCGGGTGCGACCGATCCTCGAACCGCCGGGGCAGGCCCGGGCGGATTTTGAGATTGTCACCGACCTTGCCGCCAGAATGGGCTACGTGATGGGCGCCGAGACCTCGGAGGCGATATTTGACGAATTGGCCCGCCTGACGCCCGATCTCGCCGGCATGAGCCATTCCCGGCTCGACGCGGAAGGCGGCCTCCGCTGGCCTTGTCCGACGCCGGATCATCCCGGCACCCAGTGGCTGTGGGGCGAGCGATTCCCCACCGCGAGTGGGAAGGGGCGGATGCACCCGGTCGATTTCCGTGACGCCACCGAGGTCCCCGACGCCGATTACCCGCTCATTTTCAATACCGGCAGAGTGCTCTACCACTGGCATGCCGGAAAAATGACCCGCTCGGGCGGTGCGCTTGACGAGATCTATCCGGAGGCGCTGGTCGAGGTCTCCCCGGCCGACGCCGAGTCGCTCGGCATTCAACGTGGGGGGCGGATTCGAGTCAGCACCCGCCGGGGAGCCGTCACCTGCCAGGCCTGGATCACCAAACGAGTCAGCCCCGGCACCGTGTACATGAGCTGGCACTTCGCCGAGGCCGCGGCCAACCTGCTCACGATCGACTCCCTGGACCCGATCTCGCGAATTCCCGAATACAAGATTTGTGCTTGCCGGATCGAGGCTTTGCCCGGTGCGGCGACCCCGGACTCCGCCTCAATTTGGGCGGCGCGCGCCTAGCTGATGGAATTGAGATTGCAGGTCTTCCTCGCCCGGGCCGGGGCCGGCTCCCGCCGTCGCATGGAACGGGCGATGGCCGAAGGACGGGTCACCGTAGACGGCCAACTGGTGAAAGAGATGGGCGTGAAGGTCGATCCCGAACACGCCGTCGTGGCGCTTGACGGCCGCACCGTGCAGCTGCCCGTGTCGCGCACCTACGTGATCTTGAACAAGCCCCGGGGTGTGCTCTCCGCCGCCCGTGACCACCGCGGGCGAGAAACCGTCGTGGATCTCCTGCCGGCCCGATGGCGCAAGGCGAGGCTCTACCCGGTCGGTCGCCTTGACCTGGATTCGGACGGCCTGATCCTGATGACCGACCACGGCGAACTCGCCCACCGCCTGATGCACCCGCGATTTCGGCACGAGCGCGAGTATCGGGTGACCGTGTCCGCGAAACCGGATCAGGCCGCCCTCGACCGCCTCAATCGCGGAATCGAGCTGGAGGACGGGATGACAGCCCCCGCGACCGTAGAGCTGCTTGAAGGAGGCGGATCGACCAACGAGCTGCGGGTGGTGC
>CAUYYU010000219.1:0-4103 GCA_963577415.1 Chloroflexota bacterium | reverse complement strand
TGCGCCATTGTCGGGAGGTGCCGCGAAAGCCCAGCGACAGAATCCCGTATATCGTCTTTCGCACCGGTCCCGTTGCCCGGTCACGCGCGATCGCCAGGTCTGGCAGCATCGCTATGTACACGAACAGGATCGTAGATGTCAGGTACGTCATGATGGCCGAGGGGTCCCAAACCAGCGGCGAGCGCGGATTCGGCCACATCCCTCGAATCCAGTCATACGGGAATGCCCAATAGATGGTCCGCCACGGACGTCCGCTGTGAATGAGGGGAAACATCAGCGCCGTCATCAACGAGAACACCGTCACAATCTCCGCCGCTCGCGTTACCGGCCGGCGCCACTCCGCCTGCACTATCCGCAGAATCGCTGAAATCATCACCCCGGCGTGGCTGATTCCGATCCAGAACACAAAGTTGACGATCAAAAATCCCCAGTAAACCGGGGAGCTGTATCCCAGGAACTGCAGACCCCAATTGAGCATCGTCAAGAAGACCAGCACGCCGGCCAGAAGCCCCACCGCGAGCGCAAAGGTTGAGCCGAAGAACCACCTCGGCGTCCGCATCACGAAATCGAGGAGTTCCCGATCGACAGTACGGTCGTCTACTGTTACCGGGTCTTGCATTTTGCCTCTAAGGACATCTTCATACGGATTAGTCCGGTTTCCCCAACACGAGAACTTCAGTCTTCATAAACTTGCGCTCTTCCCGCAGCATCGCCCCCTCACGCAGTTCCCAGCCCGAGTGAATTGGGAAGCGGCGGGCCGCCCACAGGTACGCCAGCGCGGCCAGGGCGAGAAACCCGACGATGAACAGGATGTCTATCAGATCCGGTCCCACCGCATTCGGAAGTTCTTCGTAGCTGTGGGCGAACGGGTCCTCGCTGGTCATGGCCGGTACGAAAAGTCGAATCCGATCAAATATCTGTCCCACTATGACGATTAGCGCTACCGGCGCCAGCAGATTCAGGTTTCGCCGCACTCCGTTGAATATCAGTAGCGCGATCGGGATCAGCAGCTGGCAGAAAACTGCTATAAGAAACGGCACCAGGTAGACCGACGCTGTCTGCACCTGCACCGCGGCCACTTCCGACGGCTTCCGCCCGTACCAGACAACGATGAAATCAGAATAGAAAAAGTAGAACCAGAGGAGAGTCAGTCCCAGAAGCAATTTCCCCAAATTCAGGGCCTGTTCGTTCCCGATGAACTGCCCGGCTTCAGGGGAAAAGCGGCGGATGAGCCAGCTGACGATAATTATCGCCGCTACCCCGCCCTGAATTCCGCTGATCAGGTGATACGCCGGGAAAACGCCCGATCGCCAACCGGGCATCAGGCTCTGGCCAAGATCGGTCGTCAGCACCATCGCCACAAAAACGTATGCCATCAGGTAGAACGCGCCCAGAACCTTGACGGTCACACGGACGGTCTTCCAGTTCCGCACGCTGCCCTTCCAGTTGAGCAGCAGCATCCTGCGCCAACGCGGAAGTTTGTTCATGTCTCCCACGTTGGCCGCCAGGTCCGGTACGAGGCTTACCCAGAGCAGGGCCAGGCCTGCCACCAACATGATCCCCAGCGCCAGCACGTCCGTGAAAAACGGCGCGCCCCACGCGAAGTCGAACCAGAGATTAGCCCGCCCCTTGAGCGGCGGTAGCGTCATCATCACCGGGATCAGAATCACCATGCTCAACAGTGATGGGATCACGAATAGCTCGGCGATTCTCCGGCTCGGGAGCCCCCAGTAGCCTCGAGTCGCCCGCGAGGCGTAAGCGATCAGTGGAGCCGCCGACACGAACGAGATAAGCACCATCAACACTGCTGTGGGATAGGCCCACGACTCGCGACCGCCATCGCCGGCTATCCGGGAGACGTAAGCGGCGATCCCCCCGACCCCAAGCACGACCAGCAAAGCCACCACAGCATTCGTCATGCTGATCCGCAGTGGCTTCGGCCGGTATGCCGGTCGCAGCGATAATTCGAGCGCCGCTCGCTCTGGGCTACTCATGCGCCGCGCTTTCCTCCTGAGCAAACGGGTCGATTTTCGCCAGGTAAACCACTCCCGGCTCAAACCCGGAGTCCTCCAGCAGCCGGAACGCGCGATCGGAGTCGGCCGCCTGTGCCACCTGGCTTTCGGGATCATGCAGATCCCCAAACACCAGCGCGCTGGTCTGGCACGCCTGAACGCAGGCCGGCTGCACTTCTCCGTCCTCCAGCTCCCGGCCGTCGTGTGCGGCGTCCGTTTTGGCCCTGGTTATCCGCTGCACGCAGAACGTGCACTTTTCGATGATGCCCTTCGTGCGCACTGTGACATCCGGGTTCAGCTGGTAATCCAGCGGCTCCGGCCACTCCGGCTCCCAGAAATTGAAGTGTCGCACCGAATAGATGCAACCATTCGCGCAGAACCGCGTGCCCACGCAGCGGTTGTACACCTGGACGTTTAGACCCTCGTCGTCGTGGTACGTCGCCCAGACCGGGCAAACCGGCTCGCAGCCAGCGTTGTCGCAGTGCTGGCACAGCACCGGCACGAACCGGGCCTTCGCGTTGGGAAACTCACCTTCCCAGTAACGCTCTATGCGAATCCACGTCTTAGCGCGGCCCTCCGCCACTCGATTCTCTTCCGAAATGGCGATGTTGTTCTCCGCGTAGCACGCCACCACGCACGCCTGGCAGCCGGTGCATAGATCGGCATCGATCACCATGCCCCAGCGGCGGCCATCGGCCCTGAGTTCTTCTTCACCTACCAGCGTTCGCTGCCCCCCGACCGTAGCCAGTGCCGCCGCCTCCTCATTGGGGTTATTCACTTTTTATCTCCAGGATCGGGTCCGGGCCATCGTTCCGTGGCTCGGCGACCCGCTCTATCATGGGCATCGTAATAGTCCTTCCTACTTTTCGCACGCGTGCGCGGGATGACGCCCACGCCAGCGCGCCTGTTTTGGCGTCCACCGCCGGATCGATCACCGAAAATACATTCTCTCCCCGGTCCCGTCGCCACCGACCGCCGAAATTGCGACCACGCCCCACCGGGACCGCCACCACATCCGGCGGAGTCACGGGCGAAACGTACACCGGAACCTCCATCGTGCCGTAACGTACATCGATGGCCACCACGTCTCCAGTGTCGACGCCCAGGCCGGCTGCTGTCTTAGGGTTGAGTTCCGCCCAGGTAATCCAGGTCATGGTGGTCAGTGGATCGCCCACCGATTGCAACCACGGATTTTCCGACTCGTCCGCGGTCCCTATCGCTACGCTTTCGAAGGGGATCAGATGGAATTCAAAGCTTTCTGGGTCGCCGGCGAATTCAGGCTCCGCCATAGCCCCTGCGTCCCAATCGGGGACTGAAGTAAACGGCTTAGAGGTGTTCTGTAGCTCCCAGGCGCCGCCTCGGCGGAGCAACTCCACCCACGTGGGCTCAAATTCCGGTCCCGTCCCCGCCATTCCCAGAAGCTCCTCCGCGTTGGCTCGGACCGCCTCGTGCATGCTGCTCCAGGGCAACGCCCCTTCCCCCTTTATCTCCGCGGCGACCGTCAGCAGAACGTCCCCGAAGCTACGGGCGTCCGTCCACGTCACCGTCACCGGCTGCTGATAGCCCACCACCTGAACCCCCGGCCCCGGGTCCGCGGCGAAGTCGCCCCAGGACTCAAACGGGTGAGTCGCGGGCAGTATCAGATCGGCGATTCCTACCGTCTCATTCATGAACGTGGACATGCCGACTACAAACGGCGATCCGGCGAGAGCGTCCGCGAACGTCGGCGTTCCCGAAATCCCGAACGCCGGATCGGCGTCGTACACGAACATCACATCCGGTGCGGATCCTGCCGCCAGACCAGTGGTATAGCTCCGCCAGTCCGCGAAACTCGTGGCCGGTAGCGGAAACGGGATGTTCCCCGGTGCCGGCGGATTGGGGATCACTCCGCCGGGCCTGCCAACATTACCCACGACGAGATTTAGAAACAGGGCTGCCGCACCGTTATCCATTCCGTTGGTCTGGGCCAAGGACGGTCCACCCGCCAGCGCCACCCCCGGCTGGCGCTCCACGAACTCTCTTGCAATCGTCTGTATCAGGCTGACCGGCACTCCCGTGCGCCCCGTCACCACGTCCGGCGCGTACCGGTTC
>CAUYYU010000218.1:0-4131 GCA_963577415.1 Chloroflexota bacterium | reverse complement strand
ACGCATAATTGTCCGCGCGGTTGGTCCCGAAGCAGTTGCTTCCGCTCGGCAGCGGGATGCCGGGGGGCACCGGCCCGACATTGCTCGGCGTCCCGTGTTCCCAAAGGGTATTGCCGTTCAGGTCATCCCGTCCGGTTGTCCACTGCCCCTGCCCGGACTCGAAGTTGTCCGCGAAGACCGATTCGGGCGGCGCCGCGAAATCCTCCACCACGAAAAGCCGGAACGGATCGGCCGGGAGCGGGAAGGTCACCGAGTTCTCCGGCGGAGTGGCCGCGAGGTCCTGGAAACCGCCGAAGATCGCCCAGTCGATCGGCAAGGCCGAGGAGGGATCGGTCTCGCTGCGAACATTGTAGAGCCGCCCGGACTGGCTGTCCCAGCGGATCGTCACCTCGTCGCTCGTCGGATCGTGGGACACCCGGAGCTGCAGCGCGAGCGCCGGTGCCGGCGGTACAGTGGTGCCGAAGAGCTCGATCTCGTCGATGCAGAGCTCGTTATCGGAGAGGACGAGCCGCACCCCGGTCGCCGCGATCGGTCCGCCGCCCGAAGTGCCGATTTCATACTGGTGGCGCTGCGGCTCCGGAGTCGGGCCGTAATCGAACACCGCAATCGACGTCCAGTCCTCGTCCGGGGTGGCCTCGTCAGGGGCCTCCACGGTTGTGAACTGCACGGTGTAAGTGCCGAGGTGACGATCACTGAACGCGCCGACATTATCCCGGCCCCAGGCGATCCCCGTTAGGAAGGATAACTCGGGCAGGGCGATGCCCATGTGGCCGGGACTGGGTCCTCCGCCATTGATATGGCTTTGGGAATTGCCGTAGAACCCGTCGTTGAGCTTGAGGACGTCGTGGGTCGGGAAGTGGGGCGAGACGGGGTTACTCGCAAAGGGCACCCCTCCATTGCTCGCCAGGGCCAGGTTGTCCGGGACCGGCTGTTGAAGGTGGTCGCCGCGATTGCCGTCCCAGGAAGCGCTGAATCCCGCCTCCGGGGTGATCGCGATGGCAGGCGGCGGCGGCGGGACGTACGCGGCCGCATACACTTCCAGCTCGTCGATGGCGGCTCCGTCGGGGGTCAGGAGGCGGATGCCCGTCGCGCTGCGGGGTCCAAAGTTGAAGCGGTGGCGCAGGTGGGGATCCGCGGGCTCACCGGCTTCGTAGAGGATCGTCCCGATCTCCGCCCAGTCCCCGTCCGGTGTGGTCTCGTCCGGGCTGGCCACATCGGTAAACTGCAGGGTGTACTCGCCCAGGGAGAGATCGGTCTCCACGTCGGTGTTGTCGCGCCCGAAGGCGATGCTCCTCACGTCCGTCGGGGTCGCGCCGAGGCTGATGCCGGCGAAGCTGTCCGGCGTGCCGCCCACCCACGCGCTGGCGTCGCCGGCGGTTTGGTCGTTCAATCTGCCGATTGTCCGTCCGGCGAGCACGTCCTTGGCAAAGGCCGTCGCGCCCACCGCCAGATTGGTGGCGGCGATTTCCCCGCCGTCCTCCACCGGGAAAAGCCGCGGAATCGGAACGTCGCCCACCGCAAACAACTCGAACTCGTCGATGCAGATTTCCGCATTCGCGAGGACGATGCGCACCCCGGTCGCAGAAACCGGATCACCGCCATCGGTGGCGAGCCCATACCGGTGACGGAGCGGAGCCGAATTCTGATTGTCGACCGTGCCGATCGTGGTCCAATCCCCGTCGGGCGTGGTTGCGCCCGGATTGACGACGGTGGTGAACTGGAGGGTGTAGACGCCAACGTTGCGGTCGGGGAACTGGCCGGTATTATCCCGACCGAAAGCGATGCCCTCGATTTGGACCAGTCCTGGTAGAGTAATCCCCATATGGGTGGGCTCGAGACTTCCGGGGCCGTTGATGTGGCTCTTAGAATTGCCATAAAATCCGTCATTGAGATGCGCTTCGATATGGGTCGGGGCGTGGACGGAGGTTGGGGTGGTCGAAAAAGGAACCGAGCCGTTGATCGCCAGGGCCACATTGTCCGGAACCGGCTGGCCCAAAAAGTCGCCGTTATTGCCGTCCCAGGTCACTTCGAAACCGGGCGATGAGTTGACTACTTGGGCAGAAGAAATACTCGGAAATCCAATAATTAAACTAACGGAAATAGCAAAGGCTACACCACAGGAAGAGCGGAGGATTGGGTTCATTGTATTGATACTTTGGAATTTGCAGGGGCATGTTTTTTCGAACTGGGAAAAATCTTTGTAATTGCTCAAATAATTCTTGGCAACTCGCCGGGGCCACCTACAAAGGTTTCTGTAAGGTCGACGAATTTGCAAAGTTATTATTTTTTTCATAGAAAAAACTCTCGTTCCAATCTCTCAATCTACCAAAGCCATAACCCAAACGAAACCTGTATGAAAAAGCGACTCATCAACCCAACCAGCGTGATTGCGATCGCGACCGTCGCGGTCGCCTCCGTGACCGCGAGTCAGGCCGTCACAATCGTTTCCGCGGCCGGATACACCATCACCCACGACGGAAATATGGCCGACCATAACCTCGATGCGGGCGGGTCGGTCCCGAGCAACCTGGCCCTGACGAATGGGACTCCCTTCGCGAGCCAGGACCCGTCGCCGCACGATCCCATCCATGCGGTCGTCAAGCTCAACGACGGAAATTACGGGAATAGTTTCAGCCATATCAACGGGGCAGGACCCAATCCCGGCCATATGGGAATTCTCCTGAACGGAACCTTCGAACTCCACAGCTTCGCTTTTGGCCGGGATAATCAACCCAATTTCGGCGACCGCTCCGACGGCACCTACAATATTGAGTTCACCGCCGATGGCGGCAGTAATTGGACCCCTCTCGGCGACATCACCCTGAGCGGCGAGGCACAGCGCATTGAGTATGACATCGAGCTCGCTGGGGGAGGGGCGATCGTCGGTAATGGGCTCCGCATCTTCGCTACAACCGAAAAAGCCATCGACGAGATCGAGATCTACGGGGTGATCCCCGAGCCATCCGGGCTGGCGCTGCTCGGTTTGGCCCTGGGGGGATTCGTGTTGAGACGCCGCAGGTGAGCCGCACCAGCGAGCGTATTATTTTTACAACGCGGCGTCGAAATTCGACGCCGCGTTTTTCTTTTATGGCGAGTGAAGACCAAAGACCAATCCGGCACGCCCCTATCGCCGACGCCGAAGGCGTCACAGCCACGTAGCCGGTGGTTGAGGAGCAACGCGACGACACCACCGGATCGAACCGGCACGCCGCCAACCCCGACGCCAAAGGCGTCGCAGCTACGTAGCCGGTGGTTGAGCGAGGAACGAGCGACACCACCGGATCAATTCGTGGCATTTGGCCCGCATCCCGGAGGGATGCCAGCACCCCCCCGGATCACCCTCCGCCCGCGTTAATCCAGGTACCGTGGATTGTACTTCACCGCCGCCTCCTCCAAAAACTCCACCAACTCTTCCCGAAATGTCTTCGTCCGGTGATGCTCTTCCTGGCACGCCCTCCCGCGAGGTCGGACTCACCGTGAACGCCCCATACCCATCCTGCCACCCCGAACTTCGACATCCCGATCTCGTCGTGCACCCACGACGAACTCGCCTTCTTCAATTCCCGCATGAAATCGGCCAGGCGATGGGTGATTTCAGACTGACCAAGAGGTGCGCGTGATCCGCCGTCCCGCCTACCCCCTCCGATCTGGCGTCAAGGCCGTTGATGGTGCCGCCGAGGTATTTGTGCAGGCGAAGCGGCATGCCGAATCGATGAAGGGTAACCGCTCCTTGGTGGAAAAAACGATCTGACAATGGAGGCTGAAAAACGTCGAGGGTACGAACCACGCTCGCTGGCATCCCTCCGGGATGCGATTCAATTCTCGCCGTCGGTCCGGTGGTGTCGTCTCCCGCTCTCGCGGGCTCCTCAACCACCGGCTACATGGCTGGGACACCTCCGGCGTCCCGACGAACCAACTCCGACGTCAAAGGCGTCACAGCTACCCAGCCCGTGGGTTGGCGCGAGAATCGAGCGCCTACCCCGGGGTACTTCGCGGCGCCCATTTCCCCCCGAACCCCAAAGGGGTTCCATCACCCAGCCCGTGGGTTGGCGCGAGAATCGAGCACCTACCCCGGGATAACGACGCGCAACCCCGCCCCGAACCCCAAAGGGGTTCCATCGCTGTGATCCC
>CAUYYU010000217.1:0-4155 GCA_963577415.1 Chloroflexota bacterium | reverse complement strand
GCTGTACGTGCTGCAGCAGAACACGTATACGGTGAGCATGTTGCGGGCGCCGTCCCTGGACGACCCGGTGCTGGCCTGTAGGGGTGATCCGTTGGTGCTGGCGGCGAGACCGCCGCTGCGGTCGGAGGCGGTGGCGATCCTGATGACGGGAGGCGCCGGCCCCGGCTTTTCCGGGGACGATGGGCCGCTGGGGACGGCGCGGTTCCTGAGCGCGGAGTCGTTCGTGATCGCCCCGGACGGCAGTATTTACATCGCGGATACCGGGAACCATCGGATTCGGATCGTGTCACCAGAGGGGGTGGTGACGACGTTTGCGGGAACTGGGGAGCCGGGCTTCTCGGGTGATGGCGGGCCGTCCCCACGAGCGATGCTGGCGGCGCCGAAGGCGCTGCTGCTGGATAGCGCCGGAAATCTATACTTCGCCGACTCGGGAAATTTCAGAATCAGGCGGATCGATCGTTGCGGGATTATCGAGTCGATTGCCGGTTCGGGTCAGCCGGGGGACGGTGGGGATGGGGGGCTGGCGGTGGCGGCTGAATTTCGAGACGTGACCGGGCTGGCGGTAGATGCGACGGGGAATCTTTACGTGGCCGATCCGGCTTCGGATCGAGTGCGGGTGATCAAGCCGGATGGGACGATTGCGACGTTCGCCGGGACCGGGCAGCCGGGTGGTGGTGAGGACGGAGGGCAGGCGGCGGAGACGGCGCTGGACGGGCCGTCGGATGTGGCGATAGGAGCGGACGGCACGGTGTATATAGCGGAAACGCGCGGACAGAAGATCAGGGCGGTGGCGCCGGATGGGACGATTAGGACGGTGGCGGGCCCGAGCTACGTAGTTCCGATCGAGCCGCCGGAAGCGGCGGCGGGAGATGAGGAGGAGGTGCGGGAGACGGAACGCACGGTTTTCCTGGCGACCCCGATCTCACTGATCGTGGACGGGGATGGCAGGGTCTACTTCGCGGAACTCACGGGTGGGATCGTCTCGGCGTTTGCCCCGGGCGACGATCCGAGGCCGGTGGCGGGCGATCCGGCGGGCCAGGGGGGCAGCGGTGACAGCGCCCTGGCGGTGGCGATTCCGGCTCCGCTGGCGCTCGATCTGGATTCGGCGGGCAATCTATACGTGTTGAACACGGCCGGAGAACTCTGGCAGGTGGGGGATGGGAGCGGCACGGTGGGGGCGGAGCCGTAGCGCGGACGCCGGCGGGTGGTGCCTTGCATGTGATCCGGAGAACGGGGCGCTCAAGTACTATTAGAGGTCCGCGCCGAACTGACCCGGCAGGACACCATTTTTGGTTACGAACGGCGATCTGAGATGCCGTCAACATGGGGACCGATTTAGCGAATATGGCAAACGACGGCGAGAAGGACGAGGAGATTCAGGAAGACTCCGAGCCGGATTCCAGCCCAGAGGCGGTGGAAGGAACGATGGACGGTGAGGCCGCCGCGGATGTGGGCGAAGGGCTGTCGCGGGTGGAAAAGCTGGAAAACGAACGCACGGATTTGATGAATCGGCTGACCCGCTCCCGGGCCGACCTGTCCAATCTCAAGCGCCGTTCGGAGCAGGAATTGCAAGAATTCGGCAAGTTCGCGAATCAGCTGTTCGCGACGGACGTATTGCGCATCGTGGATTCGCTGGACCGAGCCCTGCAGGCGATCCCGGAGAACATCAGGGGATTCACCTGGATCGACGGGTTGCTGGTGTTCAGGGCTCAGATCAATTCTCTGCTCAAATCGCAGGGAGTGGAGGAGGTGAAGGCGATGGGAGAGAAGTTCGATCCGCGCTATCACGAGGCGGTGGCGCAGGATGGGAAGTCGGGGTCGGCTGGGGTGGTGCAGGAGGTGTTCCAAACGGGATATACGATGCATGATCGGCTGCTGCGTCCGGCTCTGGTGAAGGTGGGCCCGGCGGAGGCGGAAGAGGAAGAGGGGGGCGATGAGGAGGTGGTGGAGACGAGCGCGACGGTGGCCGAGGACGACGTGGGAACGGGGGCGGAGTAGAGAGCCGTGGCCGTGAGTGATTTCAACTATTACGAACGCCTGGGGGTGGAGCAGGGAGCGAGCGCTGAGCAGATACGACAGGCGTACCGAAAAATGGCGCGGACCTATCACCCGGACGTGAATAAGGCGGCGGATGCGGAGGCGCAGTTCAAGCAGGTTCAAGAAGCGTACGACGTGCTGAAGGATGATCAGCGGCGGCAACTGTACGACCGGTTCGGTAAGGCGGGGTTACAGCAAGGCTTTGGGGGTGGATTCGGCGGGTTCGATTCCGGCGGGCTCGGGGATATTTTCGACCAGTTTTTCGTCTCGCGGCCGACGCGTGACACGCGGACGCCACAGACGGGGATGGACTTACAGACGACGGTGACGATCGAATTCATGGAGGCGGTGAAGGGGGTCGAGAAGGATATCGAGATGACGCGTCTGGAATCGTGCGAGTTGTGCGGCGGGGACGGGGCGGGACCGAACACCGAAGTGACGGTGTGTATGGCCTGCCAGGGGTCGGGGCAGGTGCGGCGGGCACAGTCGATCTTCGGACAGTTCGTGAATGTGAGTACCTGCGAGAACTGCCAGGGGGCGGGCAAGGTGATGCGGAATCCGTGCACCGATTGCGGCGGCGCCGGTCGGCAGCGGAAGGAGCGGAAGCTGAGTCTCACGATTCCGGCGGGGATAGACGACGGCAACGGCTTGATTGTGTCGCGGGAGGGTGAGGCCGGCCGGCGTGGAGGCGTGCCGGGCGATCTGTACGTGGGCGTGCGGGTGAGCGCGCACAAGACGCTGCGACGCGAGGGCGCGCATATCTACTCGTCGATCACGGTCGACGTGACCGAGGCTGTTCTCGGCACGGAGGTTGGGATTGAGACGGTGGACGGCGAGCACAGGCTGAAGATCGCGGCGGGCACCCAGCCCGGGTCGGTGGTGAAACTGAGAAGCAAGGGCGTGCCGAGACTTCGCCGGCCGGATCGCGGGGACCACCTGGTGACGGTGGAGGTGAAGATGCCGACTCGACTGGGCAAGCGTCAGAAGCAGCTCTATCAGGAGTTGGGTCATATTTTCGCGAGGACGGGTGGGGGCAGAGGCTTCAGGGATCGCATGCGCGACGTTCTGGATTGATGGAAGGTCGGTGGCTGGAGGTAGGGGTGGTGGTGGAGGAGGCGGAGGTGGACGATGTGCGCGTGGTGATGACCCGGTGGGCGGGCACGGCGGTGGCGGTGGAGCAGCAGGTGGATGCGTCGGAGCTGGATGATTTCGCGCCGGGCGACCAGTGCCGGGTGGTGGCGTATCTGCGAGATGGGGCGGAGATGGCGGTAACCAAGTACGAACTGTTCAACGCGCTCTGGATGCTGGGCGCGGGTGGCTCGGAGGGCCTGCGACGGCCGAGCGAGCGGTGGACCGATGAGACGGAGTGGCTGGAGCGCTGGAAACGGTTTTACCGGCCGCTGCTGATCGGACGGGTTGGGATTGTGCCGGCCTGGGATCGGACGGAGGTGGATGGGGCGGAGGTGGTGGAGACAATGGATCCGGGCCCGGCTTTCGGGACGGGACTACACGTATCTACGCGACAGGCGCTGCTGGCGGTGCAGCGCTATGGGGTGGAGGGAAAGCGCTTCCTGGACGTGGGCACAGGCTCGGGAATCCTGGCGATCGCGGCGGCGTTGCTGGGAGCGACGGCGGTGGTGGGACTGGACACGGACGAACGGGCGGTGGACACGGCGCGAAAGAACGCCGCCGACAACCGGCAGGAGGAACGGATCGAATTTGGCGTTGGCACCCTGGGGGATGAGGCGGTGGCCGGATTGCTGGGCGAACCATTCGAGCTGGTGGTGGCGAACATCATCGCCGGGGTCCACGCGGATTTGGCGGATCGCTATCCGGAACTGGTCGCGGGTGGGGGGCATTTGTTTCTGGGTGGAATCGTGGATGAACGGGCGAATATCGTGCTGGAGGCGATGGCCGAGACCGGATTGGAACTGATCGACCGAATCGACGAGGAGCGCTGGGTGGGCCTGGTCTACGAGCGCAAGGAATGACGTTGCGAGGGGAGCGGGCCGGGCGACGGTTCGTGATGACGAAGCTGGACCCGGAGGCGGAGTCGGTGGAGCTGCCGCCGGCCATCGCGCATCGGGTGGAGCACGTTTTGAGAATGAGGGATGGTGA
>CAUYYU010000216.1:0-4159 GCA_963577415.1 Chloroflexota bacterium | reverse complement strand
TGCTCGCAACGGCCGGGTGCTTAATATCTGACCGCTCGCCGACCGGCCTCTGAACTGGCCCGTTGGCGACCAAATAGAACCGGGCGTGACCCGGATATCCATATCCGCCAATCCCGTTCGTCTACTTAGTGAAAGGGACACCGGGTCCCGATTCCCCAAAGGAGGGAAATGGCTCTGAAATCGACCGTTGCGCGCGAGACCGCCCGATTCCTCGCCAGCCGCGGCATCAAGCGCGTCTACGGCATTCCCGGAGGCGAAGTCACCCACCTGATCGACGCCCTGGAACTCGAAGGGATCGAGTTCGTCCTCACCCACCACGAGACCTTCGCTGCCCACATGGCCGATGCCGAAGCGCAGCTCGCCGGCCGGCCCGCCGTGTGCTTGTCTACCGTCGGACCCGGGGCGACCAACATCGTCAACGGCATCGCCAATTCGTTCCTGGATCGCACCCCGATTCTGGCGCTGATGGGCGAATTCAACGACGCCGACCGCGCCGAGTGGACCCACATGAACGTGGATCTGCTGGAGTTGTTCCGGCCGGTCTCGAAGCTGGTCGAGCGCATGTACGCCGGAAACTGTCGCGACCTGCTGGAACGCGCCTGGGACACCGCCACCGCTCCGTTGCCCGGCCCCGTGTGTATCGCCCTATCGTCCAGCGACGCGCAGGCGGAATTGGAAGAGACAAACTGGCCCACGAGTCAGCCGGCCGAAGAAAGGCAGGCCGCGCCTGCACCACAGGGCGATGTTCTCCGCGAACGCCTATCAAAGGCCGAGTCGCCCGCCATGATCGTGGGCATCGGCGCCCGCGACCCGGACATCAGCCGGGCCACTGCCGAGCTCGCGACCGCTTGGGACATCCCCATCGTCATCACCCCCAAGGCCAAGGGCTGGATCACCTCCGAGCATCCGCAATTGGCCGGCGTCTACGCGTCCTACGGCTCCGCGGCCCTGCAATCGCTGCTAACGGAAGCCGACCTGATCGTCGGCGTCGGCCTCGACGGAACCGATTTCATCCGTCCCTGGCGCTATGGTGAGGTGTTGAACCTCACCGATCGCGAGCGCCACGACCCTTCGTTTCCCGCGGAGACATTGATCGCCGATGTAGCGGCGACGCTCCGCGACGCCGCCGTGGACGCCGCCGTGGACGGCGCCCCGGGCGGCAACGGCGCCGCCCGCGCGGCCGAGTGCCGCCAGTCGGCACGGGACAACATTGAGGGCCGGCCCGAACCGGACCTGCCTCCGCCTCCTCAAAGCCGAGGCGGTATTCAACCGCACGCCGCCATCGGGGCCATTCGCGGCGCCGTCGGCCGCAACACCGTCCTGGTCAGCGACGTGGGCATGCTCAAGCTAGCCCTCTGCCAGTACTGGGACGTGTTTGAACCCAACACATTCCTCGTGTCCAACGGCCTTTCCACCATGGCTTACGGACTGCCCGGAGCCATCGGCGCCTCCTACCACGTCGGCGACCAGCCGGTCGTGGCGCTGGTCGGTGACGGCGGCTTGCTGATGTGCCTCGGCGAACTGGACACCCTCGCCCGCACCGGCCGCCGGGTCGTGGTGCTGGTCGCCGTGGACACCACCCTCGCGCTCATCCGCCTGAAGGCCGAAGGAGACGATCTCGGGGCAGGCTCCAACGACTTCGGCTCACCCGATTTCATCGCCATCGCCGCCGGCGTTGGGATGAACGCCGTACGCGCCGTCTCAGAGACCGACCTGTCCGCTAAAGTGACCGAATGCTTGGCTTTTCCCGGGCCCTCGCTCATCGAATTTTTCCTGGATTACCGGGGCTACCGCCGGATGGGCGGCTGACGCGCTAGCCGATTTCATTGCCGCCGAGGACAAAGCGCCTTTATAATCCCCCGATCCACGAGAGACTTTGAGCGAAGTTATTTCGCCGCCCCCCCACAACTAAAATTTGCTCAATCTGACCGGCAATTTGCCGGGTTCCCGGGCAGGGAGGCGGCGCCCGGGTGCCGGCTTCATCCGCGCACTTTCTGGTCGGCGACGCCACCTGCGTCGCTGGCTCTGGCCCACCGTGGCCATCATCGCCGTTTTGGCCTCGGTCAGTCCCCCCGCCCCGCCCGCCCGTGCCGTCGCTCTCCTGTACCGGCCCGACCAGGTCATCAGCTTCAGCGGATCCGGCAACGGCCACGGCGTCGGCATGTCTCAATACGGCGCCCGGGGCCGCGCCGAGCAGGGCCAATCCGGCATCCAGATCGTGCAGTCCTACTATCAGGGCACCGTAATCAGCCCTTACGGCACCGACAGCGTCCGCGTGCGCGTCCTGGTGGACGAGGACTACCTGCCCCCGGCCTCCGACGGCTCCTTCCCATCTTCCAACAAGCTCCCGTCCAACATCTGGGGATGGAACGGGCAGTGGGCCATCGAAGGCGTCACCGGCCCCCTTGAACCGGGCACCCGGCTAACCATGCTCACCAACCCCGACCGCAGCGGCTACCAGGTCCAGCTCTTCGATCCCGCCGGCAACCACATGCTCACCTTCGCCTTCCCCGGCGCCATGAAGATCATCGCCCTCAACCACCAGACCCGCATTCAGGTCTACCACAAGTTCACCCGATCAGTGCCCGGCTCAAATGGCACCCTCTTCTACGACACCTATCGGGGTGACATCTGGATTCGCCAGAACGCCGAAGGCTTCCTGGATACCGTCAACGAGGTCAATCTTGAGGACTACATCCGCGGCGTCGTCCCGGCCGAGATGCCCTCCCATTGGCCTTCTGAGGCGCAGGTCGCCCAGGCGCTCGCGGCCCGCACCTATGCCCTCACCAGCCTCAATCCCGCCAATCCCTGGTGGGACATGGACGACACCACCTTCTTCCAGGTGTACGAAGGCGCCAACCGCGAGGACGCCACCACGAATCTGGCCATCGACGCCACCCGAAACCAGGTCATTACGTACAACGGCCAGCCCATCCGGGCTTACTACTTCTCCAACAGCGGCGGCTTTACCGAGAACGTCGAGGACGTCTTCTCCGATACCCTGCCGTATCTGCGCGGATTTCAAGACGTAGATGCCTCCGGCCGCGCCTTCGACGCTGACGCCCCCGACTCCACCTGGTCCACCGCTGAGTTCCCGATGCGGGTGCTGGAAGACATGCTCAATCAAAAGGCTTCCACGCGTGTCGGCGCCCTCCAGTCCATCGACTTCTCCGATCGCTCCCCCAGCGGCCGCCTGCGAACCGTGGTCGTTTCCGGTTCCGAAAACGTCCGTCGCCTCAGCGCCAGTTTCTTCCAGGCCGTGTTCAACAAGCGTACTCCGGCCGAACTCGGCACCATCCTCAGCACCCGCTTTAACATGCGGATCCAGTTCCCGTGGGTCCAGCCCGTAGCCGACCTGAACCTGCCCGGCGGCCAGTCGCGGTACTTCCCGGACACCAGCCACAACGTCATCTTCGGCTTCAAGGAGTTCTTCGAATCCCGCGGCGGAATCGACTCCTTCGGCCTGCCGTTGACCGAGGAATTCACCGAAAACGGCATCACCGTCCAGTACTTCCAGCGCGCCAAGTTCGAATACCATCCCGAGCTCGCCGGCACCCAGTACGTGATCCAGCTCGGGCTGCTGGGCGATATCGTCACCGGCGGCTTTGACTATCCCAACGATGTCGCCTTCCCTACCACTCCCGAACATCGCTACTTCTCCGAGACCGGTCAGTCCATCCACTACGCCTTCAAGAAATACTGGGAATCCCAGGGCGGCCTGGACACCTTCGGCTATCCGATTTCGCAGGAGCTCTCCGAGAACGGCGCCACCGTGCAGTACTTCCAGCGCGCTCGCCTCGAATACCGACCCGAGCTCGGCGGGCCCTTCGGCGTCGTCCGCGGCAACCTCGGCACCGAGTACCTCCAGTCCATCGGCGCGATGCCCTAAATCTGAATCCGCCGTTTCGATTTGGGATTGTGGTTCGACGGTTTCACGCCATATACCCGGCATCAACCGGCATCGCGATCCCGGTGACGTAAGAGGCCGCGTCGCTGCACAGCCAGGCGACCACTTCGCCAACTTCCTCCGGCTCGCCGAAACGGCCCAGAGCATGCCGCCCCAGCAGCGGCTCTGACCTCGTCGGGTCGCCGATCAGCGGCGCCACCATCGGAGTCTCAATGACGCCTGGGCAAACGGCGTTGATCCGGATTCCGTCGG
>CAUYYU010000215.1:0-4210 GCA_963577415.1 Chloroflexota bacterium | reverse complement strand
TAGTCCGCCATCACCCGGTCCATATCCCCCGCCTGAATCGACTCCCAATGGTCATCATAAACCTCTCGCGGGCTCCTCATTCTGGGCCTCCTATGCCCGCCACCGGACAGCACCCGGCCGCAGGCTGAGTGCATCATGAACTAAAGTTCCACGATTGCGCAAATCCGTCGTTGCCCATCGCTTTCCCCTCCTTGCAACGGAGTCGGTGCTAACGCAACGGCATTTCAGGAAGGCAGCATCTTCCCGCCGAATATGTTCTAATCTGCCCTCGATCAGAACATCGCCGCACCCGGTGTGCAGCAGGCCCCGGGCGCACGGAGGAATCCATGTCCAACACCGACCTGCCCGGCGACTTCCGCGAGCGTTTTATGGCTCTCCACACCGCTCTTTTTTGCGATAGCCTCGACCGCATGGGCATCCAGCCACAGGTCATGGACTACCGGATTCGCCCCGTCTATCCCGGCGCCGTAATCGTCGGCCGCGCCCTCCCCGTTCTCTGGGCATCCGTCTATCGCCCCCCCGAGAAACCCTACGAGCATCTTTTTGAAGCCTTTCGAGCCCTCCAGCAGGACGACGTGCTTGTCATGACCACCAGCGGATTTCGCACCGCCGGCGTCTGGGGTGGCCTCCTCGCCACCTCCGCCCGCTCCCAGGGCTGCGTCGGCGCCATCATCGACGGGCTCACCCGCGACGTAAGTGAGATCGAAGAGATATCCTTTCCCGTCTTCGCCCACGGCCTGTCCGCCATGGACTCCGAAGGCCGCGCCGAGGCCATCGAGTGGGGCACCCCCATCGACTGCGGCGGCGCCCGCGTCAACCGCGGCGACATCGTCTTCGCCGACGAAATGGGCGGCATCGTCATCCCCGCTGAAGCCGCCGCCGAGGTCCTCGCCCGCGCCGAGGAGAAACAGCGCGGCGAATCCAACGTCCGCGAAATCCTGGCCACCGGCCGCGACGTCGGCGAGGTTTTCCGCGAATACGGCATCCTCTAACACCGTGCCGCCCGCCCACTTCGTCAACTCCAGCTTCCCATGAGCATCAGCATCGCGGTCGACGTCGGCGGCACGTTCACCGATCTCATCTCTCTGGACTCCACCGGCGCCGTCAGCGAAGCTAAGTCCCTCACCACTCCCGACGACCCCTCCCGCGGCATCTTCGATGTCCTCGCCAAGGCCGGCGTCGACTTCAACGCCATCTCCTATTTCGTCCACGGCTCCACCGTCGGCACCAATCTCCTAATCGAGCGCCGCGGGCCCAACATCGGCCTCATCACCACCCGCGGATTCCGCGACATCCTCCGTATCCAGCGCGTGGTCCGCCCCCGCTCCTTCGACCTGCACTGGGTCAAGCCCCGCCATCTCGTCGAGCGCACCATGAGCCTCGAAGTCCACGAGCGCATCGGCGCCCACGGCGAGATCGTCGAGCCCATCCACGAGGACGATGTCCGCGCCGCCGTCGAACAATTCAAGGCCGAGGGCGTCACCGCCATCGCCGTCAGTTACATGTTCTCTTTCCTGAACTCATCCCACGAAATCCAGACCAGCGACCTCATCCGCTCCCTCTATCCCGAGGCCTACGTCTCCATCTCCTCCGAGGTCTACCCTCAGTGGCGCGAGTACGAGCGCACCAGCACCACCGTCATCGACGTCTACCTCAAACCCCGCATCGACGAATATCTCACCAACCTTGAGTCCGGCCTCCAGGAGCGCGGCGCTTCCCACCTGCTCATCATGCGCAGCAACGGCGGCGTCATGACCACCGCCAATGCCAAAGAGCAGCCCGTCACCATGATTCAGAGCGGTCCCGCCGGCGGCGTCATCGCCAGCCTCTACACCGGCCGCCTCCTCGACATCGATCCCCTCATGACCGCCGACATCGGCGGCACCAGTTTCGACACCTGCCTCATCTCTGACGGCGACCCCTCCACCACAAATACCACCGAGCTCGAATTCGGCATGCCCATCGCCACCCCCATGCTCGACATTCGTTCCGTCGGCGCCGGCGGCGGCAGCCTCGCCTGGGTCGATCCGGCCGGGCTCCTCAAGGTCGGACCCCAGAGCGCCGGCGCTTTTCCCGGCCCCGCCTGCTACGGTCGCGGCGGCGACACCGCCACCTCCACCGACGCCAACGCCGTCCTCGGTCGCCTCGACCCCCAGTTCAAGCTCGGCGGCGACGTCGAGATCCAGCTTGACGCCGCCCACGACGCCGTCGCCAAGATCAGCGCCGAGCTGGGCTTCAACGCGGAGCGCACCGCCTCCGGCATCCTCGACATCATGAACAGCAACATGGCCGAGACCATGCGCCTGCTCACCATCGACCGCGGCCTCGACCCCCGCGAATTCACCTTGGTCGCCTTCGGCGGCGCCGGCCCCCTCCACGGCGCTTACCTGGCCGAAGAGCTCGGCATGCGCCGCGTCATCGTCCCGCCGTCCCCCGGCGCTTTCAGCGCCCTGGGCGCCCTCATGGCCGACACGCGTTTTGACTACGTCAAAACCCGCATCGCCTATTCCGAGAACCTCGACCTCGACGCCATCAACGCCGACTTCGCCGAACTTGAAGCCCGCGCCCTCGGCGACTTCAAGCGCGAGCGCTTCGACGATCCACCCGACCTTCTCCGCAGCATCGACTTCCGCTACTCCGGTCAGAACTGGGAGCTCGAAGTCTCCGTCCCCAACGGCGAAATCACAGCCGCAACCATCGCCGAAGCCCGCATCCGTTACGACGCCGAGCACGACCGCCAATTCGGCTGGTCCTTCGCCGAATCCTCCTTCGAGCTCGTCAACTTCCGCGTCGTCGCCCTCGCCCGCCACGCCGAGCTGCACCTGCCCGACGTACCCACCGGGCCCCTCGCCGGCCCCATGAAATCCGGGAAGGTCCACTTCGCCGAGTCCGGCGGCAATCTCGACACTCCCTTCTACCTGCGCTCCAGCCTCACCGCCGGCAGCGAAATACCCGGCCCCTCCATCATCATCGAGGAGGACGCCACCACCCTCGTCCCGCCCCAGTGGACCGCTCACGTGGAACCCCACGGCAGCATCATCCTCGGGAGGAATTAGCAATGGTCCCGCCCGATTCTCCCCGCAACATCGCCATGCCCGAGATTCCCGACCCCATCCTGCTCGAAGTCGTCGGCAACTACCTGGTCAGTACCTGCGAAGAGATGGGCGTCGCAATGATGCGCACCTCCTACTCCACCATGTTCAACGAGGCCCGCGACTTCTCCTGCGTCATCTTCGACGCCCGCGGCGAAATGATTGCCCAGGGCGACTTCTGTCCCGCCCACATCGGCGCCATCGTCCACACCGTCGAATGGGCCATCAAGGAAGTCGGCTCCGAGAACATGAATCCGGGCGACATCATCCTGCACAACGACCCATATCGCGGCGGCTGCCACCTGCCCGAGTTCATGACCATGAAACCCTGCTACTGGCAGGGTGAGATCGTCGCCTACGCCGCCAACATCGCCCATATGACCGACATCGGCGGCATGGTCCCAGCCGCCTTCGGCGACACCCGCAACATCTTCCAGGAAGGCCTCCGCCTGCCCCCCATCAAGATCTATACGAACGACCAACCCGTCGAGGACATCTTCTCCATCATCACCTCCAACGTCCGCACCCCCGTCGTCTCCCGGGGCGATCTCATGGCCATGATCGGCTCCACCTACCTGGCCGAGCGCCGCATCCTTGAACTCGTCGAGAAGCACGGCGTCGCCCGTTTTAACGAACTCGCCGCCCAGCTCAAAGACGTCTCCGAGGCCCGCATGCGCCGCGCCATCCAGAAGATTCCCGACGGCGAATACACCGCCGAGGGGTACCTCGAAGACGACGGCGTCATCCCCGACCGGCCCTGGAAGATTCGCGCCACCCTGGTTGTGCGCGACGACGAGATCATCGTCGACTACAACGGCTCCGACGAGCAGGCCGCCGGGGCCATCAACCAGTCCTTTGGCACCACCGCCTCCGCGACCTACGCCGGCGTCTTCCATATGGTCGACGAAGACATCTCCTGGAACCACGGCGCCTACCGCCCCATCAGCATCGTCGCCCCGCCCGGCTCCATCGTCAACGTCGAGTACCCCGGCTCTTGCGTCGGCGGCAACTCCGACACCTACCCCACCACCGTCGACATCCTCCTCAGCGCCTTCTCCCAGGCCAGCGACCGCAGCTCCGCCCCCGACGGCGGCACCTGTGGGCTGCTCGGTTTCTAC
>CAUYYU010000214.1:0-4212 GCA_963577415.1 Chloroflexota bacterium | reverse complement strand
CGGGTCGTCGGACTTCTGCGGGCGCGACTGGAGGAGGTGGATCCTGCCCGGCAGGAACAACTGGCCCGCGAGTTGGAAACAGCCGGCGGCGAGCTGGCGCTCGCGCGGGAGGCGCAGAAGCGGCTGCTGGGTCTGGAGGCGGGTGAGACGCAGGCAAAGGCGATGCGGGCGCAGATCGCGACGGTGGAAAAGCAGGCGGAAAAAGCAGAGGAGGCGGAGCGGTCCTTGCCGAAATTGCGGGATGAGGAACGGGCACAGGCGCGGGCGAAATACGACCTGGGAGAGCCGGACCCGCGGGCGCGACTGCATGTGGCGGTGGCGAGCCTGGAAGAAAGGCCCGGTCTGGTGGAGTCGCTGATCGAGGATGAGGCGGCGGCGACCGGGATGCGCAAGGACGTGGAAGCTCTGACGACCGCGGTCGAGCCGCTGGCCGGGGCGTCCGGTCTCATGACTGCCCTTATGGAGCGGATAGACGCGCTTCGGCCGCGCCGGGATGAGTACGTCGCCGCGACCGCACTCGCCGAAGGTTTGCCTGGTCTTGAGAAGCAGTTAATTGAGGCGGTCGAGACGGTCGTGACCGCCGCACAGGAGAGCAAACAGGCCCGAGAGGCGGGCGCGAGGGCCGCAGCCGAGTTCGACTCGGCCGCCCTCGCCACAGCGAGAGAACGCGAACGGGAGATGCTGGCTGAGTGGGGCGGGCTGCGCAGCCAGCAGGAGCAGGTGACAAAGACTATTGCCGAGCTGGAAGAACGAATGGCCGAGCTGCGGGGCTACCAGGATGAGCTGGCGCTCGCCGAACGAGGGCTGGAGCGGCAAGGGAGGGTGCATCGCATCCTCAGCCTGCTGCGAAACGCTCTGCGGGACGCCGGGCCGGAAGTGACGCGGACGCTGCTGTCGTCCATCGCGGCCACGGCCAACGAGATATTCAGCGAGATCATGGGCGATTACGCGCAAGCGCTGACTGTTGACGCCGACTACGGGATCGTTGTGGAGGCGCAGGGCTACGAGCGCGTTTTCCTGCAGCTATCCGGCGGCGAACAAATCGCGGCGGCGCTGGCGGTTCGGCTGGCGATGCTGCGCGAGCTGCTGCAGGTCGACATGGCGTTCTTGGACGAGCCGATCCAGAACCTGGATCAGGACCGCCGGGAAAATTTGGCGGAGCAAATCCGCCGGATTCGCGGTTTCTCACAGATCATCGTGGTCAGCCACGACGACACCTTCGAGCGGCTGCTGCACTCGGTGGTGCATGTGGAAAAGGTGGACGGCGTCTCCCGGGTCGTCAATTGATCCAGCCCCGGTGCATCCGTCGGTGACGGCGGGTAGGATTCCGCGAGGGGCCGATTCACGGCAGAGGGAGCCAGAAAATTGTTGATAGCCGAGAAGGTGCGGGATTGCCTGCGGGCGGCGATTGACGACTTCCTGCAGATCGATACCGAGTTGCAGCAGCAACTGCGGTTGCTGCGCGGGGCGATGGCGGAGATGACCTCGCTTTCGGAGTCGGACCTAGAGGCGCGTCTGGGTGGGGTGGAGTGGCCGGGTGCATGCCCGACGAGCGAGTGGCGCCCCGGCGCCGGCCTCTGGATGGAAGGGCCGCTGCCGGGGCAGGTCGACGCCAGCTCCCGGCGCTGGGCGAAATGGGCCGAGGAAATCCTGGCCGGGGTGCATACCTTCGCGGTGGACGGCAGCCAGATTTACCCCTCTTCGGACTGGAGCATTCCGCTGGCGGTGGTACAGGTCGGTTACTTCGAAAACCCGCACGGTGACGGCGCGTACGTAAAGGACGTGGATTTCAAACTCGTTGCGCCCGGCGATCTGCGAGATCGAGACGACGAGACGGGGATGCGCGCGCTGGTGAACGCCGAGCGCCACGAAGCGGAAGTGGAAACGCTGGTGGGCTGGATGCGGGCGCAGGCCGGCGAGAAGAACCGACTGGCGCTATTCGATGGGACGTTGGTAGTGTCCTTCGCCCGCGGCGCCGAGCGACTCCGGTACGCGGCGGCCATCAAGAAGTTGATGAACACATCGGAGGAAACCCGGGTGCCGGTTGTGGCCTACATAGATTCGAGCCGGGCGCGAGACTTGGCGCAGATGTTCGCTACGGCTACAGGACAGGGTGAGACGCGAGTGACCGACGGCACGCTATTACCGGGAGGATCGGGCTGGGGAGAGCGCACCCCGGCGTTTGTCTGTGCCCGCAAGCAGGGTCTGGACAACTACGACGACCTGGAAAACGAGGTCTATTTCGTATATCTACGGTCGGTTCGGGAAGGCCGGCCGGCGCGGTTGGAATTTCCCGGATGGGTCCTGAGAGACGGGCGGGTGAGTGAAGTCGTCGACTGGGTGCGGGCGGAGATCGTGGCGCAGGGCGGCGGGTTTCCGTATGCGATCGAGACGGCGGATGCTGCCGCCGTGCTAACCCGGAAGGATCACGATCGTATGATGGCGCTGTTCCAGGAGTTCGCGACCGAGCATGATCTGAGGCTGGACTGGCGAGCGAAGGCGCGGAGTAAGCGGATGAGAAGGTCCTGACCCGGTGGAAATAGGACGGGTGGTGAAATCCAATTCGCATGTGGAATTCGTGTGCCAGGTGTGGGGGGTGGGGGAGGTGGATGAAGCGCCGGCCGCCGAGCATTACGGATTTGGCACGCTGGTAGGGGTGGAACTGGACAAAGCGAACGGCGCAATCATCGGAGTCATCTTCGACACGATTCTGCACAATCCGGAGTTCGGGTCGGTGGGGCCGCGATTGATGCCGGCGGCGGATTCGCTGGTGCTCGCGCCGGATCGATTGGGTGAGACGGCCGTGCTGGCGGGCATCCTGGCTCTGGGGCGGCTGGGGCCGCAGGGCGCGTCGCACGGGGTGGGGCCGACGGCGCCGAGAGTGGGGGCGCCGGTGCGCACCCTGAGCCCGGAGGAGGTGCGCGAATTTCACCTGCCAAACGGGCTGTTCACAACCGGCTACGTGCCGCATCTGCTGGCGCATCATCACCCGCTAGTGGGGGAGGTGCTGCTGAACGTGGCCGACCAGCTGACGTCGCTTTTCCCGGAGGAGTCGGGGACGCTAGCGGTGGTGCGGGACAACCTGGCGTGGCAGATGAAGGTCCTGCGATCCCAATGAGCGCCGAGCAGCGGCTACCCATCGGCTCCACCAAAGGCCCGGCGGAGGGCGCCAGCGACTATGTGATTGTGACGCCCGACCCGGGCGGGGTGGTGAAGGTGGGAGAGTTTGTCTATTACGAAGGTGACGATGGCCCGATCCTGGGACGGGTCGCCCGGCGTACGCCGTTGAAAGCTTTCCCGGACTCGTTCATGGCCGATCCGGCGATCGCTCCGGCCGAGGTCGCCCGGACGCTGGGATTCGAGTCTAAGGTGGCGGAACTATATGAGGTGACGGTGAACGTGATGGGGCATTTCTCCGCTGACATGGGATTCGTGAACCCGCGAATCGCGCCGAAGCCGGGCCTGCCGGTTTACCTGGCGGAGGCGGAGATGCTGGGCCGGGTGCTCAGTCCGCGGCAGCCGGGAGAAGTGGGGGCGGTGAGCGTGGGCTCGCTGCTGACCCGGCCGGACGGCGAGGTGCCGGTTGTGCTCGACGCGGATGCATTCACCAGCACGCACCTAGCGATCATCGCCGGCACCGGCGCCGGCAAGAGCTATCTGGCGGCGGTGATCATCGAGGAGCTGCTGAAGCCGAATAACGCCGCCGCCGTGTTGATCATCGATCCCCACGACGAGTACCAAACGCTGGCCGAAATCGCGAACCTAGACGAATACCGGCGGACCGACAGCGGCATCGAATATCGGGCGAAGGGGCGCGTGTTCCGCCCGAATCAGGTGAAGATTCGCCGCGGCGCCCTGGCCGACGACGACATCCTGTATCTGCTGGGCGACCTGCCGACGCCGCAGCAGGTTATCGCCCGGCGGGCGCTGCGAGCGGTGCGCTACGACAAGGGAGACAAGTGGGTGCTGTCCGATCTGCGGGAGGCGATTGAAGCGGTGGACGTGGCCATGGACGCGCAGAGCGCCGGGGCCGACGAGCGCCAGGACGACTACCGCGCTTCCAAGAATGCCCTGGCCTTCCGGATCGAAAATTCGCTGGGGCAGCAGAGCGTCTTTGACGACTACGAGCACACGAGCATGCGCGAGATGCTGCGGCCCGGTCAGGTGACCATCGTGCAGGTGGGGGAGATGAGTCGCCGCAGCCAGCAAACG
>CAUYYU010000213.1:0-4218 GCA_963577415.1 Chloroflexota bacterium | reverse complement strand
TGCGGCGCCGTTGCGGGAGGCCGACCTGGCGGAATGGGTGGTGAAGCAGTGAAGGTCGGGGTCTACAACCGCTGGCTGCACACGTTTGGCGGTGGCGAGCGGCATTCGTGCATGGCGGCCTCGGTGTTGGCGGCGGAGCATGAGGTGGAGCTGATCTCACATCGTGGTCTGGATAAGGCGGAACTGGGGCGCCGGCTGAACGTGAACTTGGACGCGGTGGGACTCAGGATCGTGCCGGCGATGCCGGCGAATCGGTTCCTGGAGTTCACCCGGGAGTACGACCTTTTCGTGAATGCGTCGTTCATGACCGGGCAGCCGGCGGCGGCGGCGCGGAAGATGATGCTGGTGCTGTTCCCGTCGCCGATGGACAAATCCCTGAGTGGCCGTGTGCGCCGGAGAGTGGGGCAGGCGATCATCCGGGAATTGCTGCTGCCGGAGTACGCGGAGGGCTTCTACGACGTGCAGGAACTGGGGGACGGCTGGTTCCGCTATTCGACTGGCGAGGCGACGCTGCATCTGCCGAATCCGCGTCCGGGACGAGACGTGCGGGTGGAGATCATGGTTGGAAACTTCCGGCCGGCGGAACTGGGAGAGATCGAGTTGGAGGGCCTGGTGGAGGAGGAGACAGTGGGGGCGATCGCGTTGCCACCGGATAAGGGTGCGTACCGGCGCTGGCTGGTGGACGTACCGGCGCGGCTGGCTGGCGGGCGGCGGCTGGAACTGGCGATCCGGGCGCCGACGTACAACCCGCAGGCGGAACTGGGCGAGGATGACAATCGGGAGATCGGGGTGGCGATTACCGACGCCGCAGTGCTGTACTGGCGACACGGACTGTACAAGTTGCTGTTCCGGCGGATGTTTCGCGAGCTGGGCCTGCGACTGGAGGGAGTGACGGAGTACGCCTCGCTGGATTACCTGGACACCTACGACCTGATCTGCCCGATTTCGGAGTTCTCGCGGAAGTGGATGCGCGAATATTGGGGCAAGGACGGACCCATCCTGTACCCGCCGGTGGGGGTGGGGGAGTTCGCGCCGGGGGAGAAGGCGAACATCATCCTGTGCGTGGGCCGCTTCTTCGGCGCCGGCGGGCACTCGAAGCGGCACGACGCGCTGATAGAGGCGTTCAAGCGGATGGTGAAGGAGAGCCCGAATGACCTGCGGGGCTGGGAACTGCACCTGGCGGGCAATCGAGGCACGCGCCCGGTGGACCAAGACTACTATGCCGGGTTGGAACGGGCGGCCGCGGGCTTGCCGATCGTGCTGCATCCGGATATGCCATTTCCTGATTTGAAGGATCTGTATGCAAGAGCGGCGATTTACTGGCACGCCAGCGGGTACGGTGAGGACGTGAGCAAGAACCCGGTGAAATTTGAGCACTTCGGCATCACGACGGTGGAGGCGATGGCGGCGGGCTGCGTGCCAGTGGTGATAAATCGGGGCGGACAGCCGGAACTGGTGCGAGACGGCGTGGACGGCCAGTTGTGGGAGACGATGGATGAGCTGATGGCGCGGACGGGGGAGATCGTTGCCGACCCCAACTTGCGGGAGCGGCTGGCGGCGGCGGCGGTGGAGTCGGCGGGGCGTTTCAGCGAAGAGCGCTTTCGCGACCGGCTGCTGGAACTGGTCGCGTCGTTGGAGCCGGCGTGAGGCGTCCGGGTTCGCTGCCTTCGCCGGGCGCGGCGCGGGCGTACCTGAACGGTTTCGAGCACGTGCGGGGGTTCGGGCTGGAGTATTACCTGAACACAGCGGTGGATCGGATATTGGCGACGATGAGGTTGTTTCCAGAAATGGGACCCCAGGGTCGCATCCTGGAACTGGCGGCGCAGCCGTACTTCATGACGGCGCTGATGCTGCGGTATTTCCAGGCCCGGCTGGAGGTCGCCAACGAGGCCGACTTCACGGAGGGTGAGGACGGGGTGTTTGAACTGAAGCACCGCGATTGGGACGGGCCGCATCGCTTTGAGTATGAGAAGTTCAACATCGAATTCGACGACTTTCCGTACGCGGACGAGACCTACGACGTGGTGGTGCTGTGCGAGACGATCGAGCACCTGGCGTGGGACCCGGTGCATACGCTGCACGAGGTCAATCGCATCCTGAAACCGGGGGGACATTTCGTGGTGAGCACGCCGAACGCCTTCCGGCTGGAGAATTTCTGGAAGATCGTGAGGGGCAAGAACTTTTATCCGCCCTACTCCGGCTGGGGTTGGACGGCGCGGCACAATCGAGAATTCACGCCAGATGAGCTGGTGCGGCTATTCGAGGCGAACGGCTACCGGATCGCGGCGATGGAGACGCATCACGAGCCGGGCTATGACTTTGCGCCGTGGCTGAAACGGGTGGCGGCGTGGCTCGACAGGGCGGGATTGGCGCGGAATTATCTGGATGTAATCCACCTGTCGGCGGAGAAGACCGGGCCGCCGCGCTATTCGTACCCGCCGGACATGTTCGCCGACGTGCATGCTTATCCCCGGGTGGGAACCGGTCTGTTGGACATGGAGAATGCGCCGGAGTCGCAACTGCGCCGGGGGTTTTATCCACGTGAGGACTGGCCGCCGGCGGTGCGCTGGACGGGAGCGGAGGCGATGGTGGCGCTGCGGCGATCGGGGCAGCGGGTGGTGAAGGCGAGGTTGTTTACGGGCCCGGCGGAACTGGGCCGGCCGGTAGAGGTGACGCTGCGGGCGGCTGGGGCGGAATCGACACAGGAGCTGGAGCCGGGCGGATGGGCGACGCTGGAGCTGGAGCTGCCCGAGGCTGAGGATGACGCGGTGCTGGAAGTGTCCATCGCGGTGGCGCAGACGTGGTCACCGGAGGAGCTTTCGGGTGATGCAGATTCCCGGCCGCTGGGGGTGGCGGTGCGACGGGTGTGGCTGGAGTGAGGGGGACCCGTTCGACAATGCGAGCGCTGGGCGCCCGCCCGGCGCTGCTGGTGTTCATCTTCCTGGCGAGTTTTTACATGCTGACGATGGGGGTGAACCGCACCGGCTATGGCTACAGCCCGGACGGCACGTTCGCCTTTGAAATGGCCAAGAGTTTGGTGACCGATCCGGAGCACAAGTACCTGCGCCAGTACTACGGCAACTTTTCGCGCTGGGGCATCGGGATGCCGATCATGCTGGCGCCGTTCGTGGCGGCGGCCGAGCCGCTATCGGATATCGCGCCTCAACGCGATCGCCTGCCGATTGACGGCGAGGATTACTTCCTCACGAACTTTCCGCCGGTCAGCCATCCGTCGATGCCCGATGCGCGGGCCGAGCTGGGTCTGCAAATTCCTCCATTGCAGATCACGGAACTGAATCTGGTGAGTCACACCGGGTTGAGCCAGGACATCTCACAGGGGACGGAGATCGCGAGCTTGAGAATCGTGGATACGGGCGGGACGGCCTGGCGATTTCCGATTCGCGTGGGCATCGAGACGGCGGAATGGGCCTACGAACGGGCGGACGTGCAGCTCACGATCCAGCATGAGCGGGCGAGGGTGGTTGGCAAGCACATCGGCAATACGCGGGCCAACTATTACTTCGCCAGTTTCAAGTTCGCTGAGCCGATCGACCCGGTTACGGCTCGAATCACGTACACGGGGCCACCGGGCATCTTTTTCGTGGATGCGGTGGGGGTGCGCGAAGCGGACACGGGTGAGCTGCTGAGTTTTCCGGGGCAGGGCCGCATCTGGTCGGAGCGGCAGAACAAAGAATTCTTCCTGAGGTTCTGGTCCCCGCTGATGAATGTGCTGTTAACGGCGGCGACGGCGGTGCTGCTGCTGAAGGTGATTCGCCGGCTCGGATACCGGCTCGGGGTGGCGGTGGCGGTGGCGCTCTCGTACGGGCTGGCGACTATGGCGTGGCCGTTCGCGAAGCTAGATTTCGCGGAGCCGGCGGTAGCGTTTTTCCTGATGGCAGCGGCACTGGCCTTGCTGCGTTACGGGGAGGGCTTTCGCTACCGCTGGGTGCTGGCGGCGTCGGTGCTGGTGATGGCGGCGATCTTCACGAAATATGTGGCTCTGATCACGCTGCCGGTGTTCTTCATGCAATTTGTGCTGATGCATCGACAGGTAGGAGTCGGGTGGCGAGCGGTTCCCGCCAGAAGCTGGCGCGGGGGACTGGTCTTCGTCTCTCCGTATCTTCTGCTTCTGCTGCCGGGGTTGGCGATCCTCTCGGTGGCCTACGGCTTCCGTCTGCTGTACGAGAGCGAGTTGCTGGCCGGTTTGGGAAGGGGATG
>CAUYYU010000212.1:0-4244 GCA_963577415.1 Chloroflexota bacterium | reverse complement strand
CGCGGACTTCCTGACCGCGATCATCTTTGTCATGCTCGGCAGCGTCGGGTTTCTCGGGGTCGGGATCATGGCCGCGGCCTTGCCGCTGATCTTTCTCGAACGGGGAACGCAGATGACGATCGTCGTTCAGGCGCTGCTGCTCCTGGTTTCCGGCATTTATTATCCGGTTAGCATCCTGCCCGACTGGCTGGAACCGTTTTCCTGGATTTCCCCGGCCACCTACATTCTCGAGGGGATTCGCGGGGCCATGCTCGAGGGCAAGTCGGTCTTCGACATGAGCGGCGAGTTGTGGCGGCTGCTGGCGGTATCAGTAGTGTCGTTGCCGCTCGGCGTCTGGGTTTTTCAGAAGTCGGTAGATTTCGCCAAACGTACCGGCAGGCTTAAGCGCTACGGCTAGCGGTGTCCTGGCAGCTACTGACGTTTCCGCGTTTGTGATCTCACATGGAGGACTCGCTGCAACACGGTGAAATTAGTCACGACCGCCATTGCCCAAAGCACCGGAAGTAGTAGCCATCCTGAAAAGATGAGCGCTATCCCGAGAAGGATCAGCCGTTCCGGTCGCTGCAGAATACCGACCTTTCCGTGCAGGCCAAGCCCTTCGGCGCGGGCCCTTGTGTAGCTCACCATGATTGAGCCGGAAAGGATTACGAAACTCAAGATCACCCCTGCGGCGTCGTCACGCTGAAGGAACAACCAGATCAGCGCTCCGAAATAGGCCACTTCCACATACCGATCGAGGGTGGAGTCCAGAAACGCCCCGAATTCGGTCGCCTCATCACGCACCCGGGCGACCGCGCCATCGAGGGTGTCAAAGGCCGACGCGATCAGCAGGAGTATTCCCCCTGCGACCAGGTAGTCAGTCGCGATGAGAGCGGCTACCGGGATGGCGGCAAAAAAACCGGCGATGGTCATATGGTTGGCGGTAACGCCGGCGCGGGCAAGCGGACCGATGAGGGTCTCGAAGAGGCGCTTGGAACGGCGCTCAATCTCGCCCATGGTTATCAAGCGAGAGTTCCGACGGATGTCATAGTGCGGTCGGCCCGCATACCGCCATGCAGCCTGAGCAACTCACGGTAGTAGCCCATGACCTCTTCCGCGATCACTTCCCAGGAGTATTCAGACGCCTTGCGACTGCCCGCCAATTGATAGCGAGCCGCCGTCTCCGGGTAATCCATCATGCGCAAGATCGCGCGGGCGAGCGCCCGCGGGTCTTCTGGCGGCACGTAGAGCGCCGCGCTCCCGCCCGGAGAGACGGTGCGATATCCCAAAAGATCGCTGGCCACGACCGGCGTGCCTGCCGCCATCGCCTCCAGCAGGACCAAACCCTGGCTTTCCCGACCATCGCCTCTGGCTGGGGCGCAGAACAGATCGGCGCTCTTGAAATAGCGGATCTTGTCCTCTTCAGACGCAAACCCTTCAAACAGAACGTCCGTCAATCCACAACGTTTTACTCGACGCCTGGCTTTGGCCAACTGACGTTCGGCGAAGGCGCCGACGACTATCAGCCTCGTATTGCGCCGCAACTTCTGGACTATTTCCATCGCGTCGAGGAGATAGGGGAGACCTTTGCGCTTCTCCAGCCGACCAACGAACAGCACATTGAATTTTCCATCTTGAAGGTGATCGAACGGAGTTATTTCGCGCGAATAGGCCCTGACATCAATTCCATTCGGAATGATTCGATAATCACCCTTGAAGCTGCCCCAGACGAAATCCTTGGCGGTCCGGGAAACGGCGATCTTGCCGTGCAGGCGTTTGAACATTCGCTTGATAAAGGGCTTATAGGTACGGTAAACGGTTCGGGTTTCACGGGACGCGTGAAAAGTGGCGACATTCACGCAGTTCGAGTGCCACAGCACATACCAGGGGAGGAGCGGTGCCATGGGTTCGTGCAGATGAATGACATCGAAATCGTTCTCGCGCAAGATGCGCTTCACCTGCGGCCCAAGAGTAAGGGAAAAGCTGACCCGGGCGATGGAGGCGTTACTGCGCAGAGGGACGATCGTCTTTCCGACCCGGTGAAAATTGTTCACCGAATATTCCGGCTCATCGGTTGAGCTGGGCGCCAGAATGTGAACCGAATGACCGAGATCACGAAAACGCGCAGCGAGATTGACGATATGGGTCGTCACCCCTCCGGGTACGGCGAAGTCGTACGGCGAAACCAGCGCGATTCGCAGGGGGTCACCTTGTCGAGCCATCATGCTCATGAACCTACCATAACGAATCCGCAATATGGATGAAGATCAAGAGTCCCACATTTTTCTGAACATATACCACTGTTCCGGCGCCGTCCGGATGATTTTTTCGAAGTGATGAAAGACGCCCTGGGTGACTCTTTGCACGCGGACCTCGTCGGTTCCGGAGAGATCGACATCTACACTCCCGAGGGCAAATAGGGTGTGGCGGCCGTCACGCCGGCGAAGAGCCCCCCCCACGACCACTGGCAGCCCGAACCGGACCGCCAGTCGGCCGATGCCGTCGGGAACCATGGTGCGCCGGCCAAAGAACTCAACTTCAACACCTTCGCCCGGGGTCGGCCGGTCGATCATGAGGCCCACTGCGTCGCCGCGCATGAGACCGCGAAAAAGCGGCAAAAGGGAATCACCCATCTGCACCGCTTTGATATTCTTGGATTCGCGAATCCGCCTGAGAATTTCGTTCATTCGAGAATCGCCGAAGGTTTCCTGGACTGTCCACAGCGGCGTCATAGATGCCATCCTGGCGCCGGCAATATCCCAGTTACCGAAATGGCCGGCCGCGAATATGGCGCCACTCCCTTGAGCAAGGGCCCGGGCCAGGATATCGTCCGGGTCCACATACGTGGTTGTCTCCGCGATGTCCTCAGGCGAGATCCGGTAATAATCCGGCACGCTGGCCGCGTACTCGGCGTACTCCATCACCGATCGGCGGGCCACGTCTCTCACACGAGCGTCGTGCGGGGGCAGATTTAGCACCACTGACATATTGGCTATGGTGTTCCGTCGGACCCGGGAGTTGAGCCGGAACACGACCCGTCCCACAAGCCGGGCGGTGGCCGTCTTAAGGAGCCGCGGTATGTACCCGTAAACGCGGCAGGCCAGCTCGAACAGGGTCAGCAATGAATCATCCCCGAGGAGCTCCAGATGGCGCGGCCGTCGCCTTATCCTCGTTCGCAACGAATCGACACCGAGTCTGACCCGCCACTCGGAGATCCAACCGACCGCCTGCCCAGGTGGAGCTTTTGCAGGCGCTAACGGGCGGTGCCTACTGATCTGGTCTCCCTGATGACAGTGACCTTGATTTGGCCCGGGAAGGTCATCGTCTCCTGAATTCGGGAAACCACATCGCGGGATAAACGCAAGGCCCCCAACTCATCGATCTCGTCGGGTTTTACGGCGATGCGCACTTCGCGACCGGCCTGAATGGCATAGGACCGTTCGACCCCAGGGAAGGAGTTGGCGATGCCTTCAAGTTCTTCCAGACGCCGGACGAAGAGTTCCATGGTCTCCCGACGAGCACCGGGCCGTGCCGCGGATATGGCGTCGGCTGCGGCTACGACGAACGCTTCAAACGTAGTAGGTTCGACTTCGAAATGGTGCGCCTCCACGACATGCGCGACCGCTTCGGGCACCCCGAATCGGCGGCAGCGCTCGGCCCCGATCAGTGCATGTGGTCCTTCAATTTCGTGATCGATCGCCTTTCCGCAGTCATGCAACAGTCCGCCGAAGCGACTTATCTGCGGATCGCCCCCCACCTCGGCAGCCATCGTGGCAGCGAGAAACGCGACCTCCAGAGAGTGGCTGAGCACGTTTTGACCATAACTCTGCCGGTAGCGAAGCCTTCCGACCAGTTTGATAATCTCAGGATGCAGCTTCGGCACACCGACGTCGATGGCGGCGCGCTCGCCCTCGGCGCGGATGGTGGCGTTGATCTCCTTGCGGGCCTTGGCCACGTGCTCCTCTATCCGGGTCGGGTGGATACGCCCATCCTCAATCAAGCGGGTCAAGGCGGTCCGCGCGATCTCACGCCTTACCGGATCGAAACAGGAGATGACGACGGTTTCTGGAGTGTCGTCGATGATCAGATCAACCCCGGTGGCGGCCTCCAGGGCACGGATGTTGCGGCCTTCCCGGCCGATTATTCGACCTTTCATGTCGTCGCTGGGAAGGGGGACGGTAGAAACGGTTGAGACCGAAGTGTGATCGGCGGAAACGCGTTGCAGGGCTAGTCCCACCAACCACCTGGCCTTCCGATCCGCATCA
>CAUYYU010000211.1:0-4261 GCA_963577415.1 Chloroflexota bacterium | reverse complement strand
CTCGGAAGCCACGCGCTGGCGGCGCAGCGGCTGATCGGCCTGAGGACGGTCCGGGTGGATTGGATCGTGGGGTCGGTGGGGCGGGCGGACAATCTGCGGACGGATTTCAGGCCGCACCGATACCGGAAAAACCCGCGCTATCGCACGATGCTGGGTCTGATGGAGCAAGGTGCCGCGCTGCCGCCGGTGTCGCTGTATGAGTTGTTGAGCGAGTATTACGTGCTGGATGGGCATCACCGGGTGGGGGCGGCCCGTGAGATCGGAATGACGTTCATCGATGCGGATGTGGTGCAGTTCCTGCCGAACGAAGACTCGCCGGCGCGGCAGCTCTCGTTCGAGCGCGCGAATTTCGAACTCAACACCGGCCTGCGCGACATTGATCTGCGGGATCCCGGCGGATATCCGCGTCTGGCACGGGAAATTGACGAGCATAAGTGGATTCTGAGTGAGGCGGCGGAGCGTGAGGTCAGCCTGAAGGAAGCGGCGCGGGGCTGGTACGAAAAGGTATACACGCCGGCAGTGGTTGCGATGATGACGCGGGGGCTGGCGCGATCGTTCCCGGATCGCACCCTGGCGGAGATTTACCTGCTGATCGAGGACGAAAAGTGGCTGGCCAGCGAAGGGGCCGGTTACGACGTGGGCCTGCAGCAAGTGGTGGATCAGCTGGTGGACCGATACCCAGCCCACGGACTTGGACGCGAACTGGAGCGGGTACTGATTGGCGTCCGGCGTGAGGTGGTGGGGGCAGGACGGGCGATGGGCGAGGTGGTGCGCGACGAACTGATTCGCCGCATCGAGTTGGCGGCACCGGTGGACCCGGATGCGGCGGCGGTGTTTCAGGCGGACGCCGACCGGATGTCGATTGGCGGCTCGGGGCTGGTCTAGTCGGGCCGACTCAGCTCGCGGCGCAGGAAGGCCAGAGCCGCACCCCAAAACGTGAGGGCGACGATCAGGCCGGCGAGGAGACTGCCGGGGCCGTCCCCTTTACCGGCTCCGTGATCGATGTAACTGATGGTTTCCAGGCCGCTCTGCACAAGCAGGGTGAAGGTGGCGACCCCGAAAATGACGGAGGTCGCGGCGATCAGAAATCGCCGGGCGATGGGGTCCCCGGGCGCGGGATCGAATATGGACCGGAGCCGTTGGTGAGTTACGTAAACGAGGGCGGCGGGCACGATTAGGAAAGCTGACCGGGCGACGGCCAGACCGTACTTTGCGAATCGTGCCCGCCGAAGGCGAACTCATTTTCGAAGAGGGTGCCCGAGAGAACGGCCAGCAAGTGCGCACTCTCCATCGCGATAATCAGGATTGCGACAAGCATGATTACGCGGCTGTACCAGGTGAGTGCTCGCTTTAGGGTGAAGGGCGCGTCACCGGCGCCGTGAGTCTTGACGACCAGATAGGATGCCAGGAGGATGGCCGCGCCGGCCAGCCCGAGAATGAGCATGCCGGCGGCATCGGCCAGCGATTGCAGCGCCTAGAGCGCCCCGCATAAATCCGGCATCGCTGCCCCCTCTCCACGTCTCGTGACCCTCGTAAGGGGGCGGCGTCCCGAAGGTATTCTACCGGCGAATGGTATATTTCCGGCCAGCCGCATGACCGTACTACTTGTTTTGAACCCGCTCTCCATTGCCGGCAGGACGCCCGCGTGGGGTGGTGGGCGCCCCGTCGCCACCGGCGACTGGGGCTGTTGGGCCTAGTCCAATCGGCGTCGAGGAGATCGCGGCAGCGCTGGGGGGATACCTGGTGGGGGCGATTCCGTTCGCACTGGTCGTGACCCGACTACGAGGGATAGATCTGCGCGAGTTCGGCACCGGCAACCCGGGGGCGTCCAACGCCTATCGAAACGCCAGCAAGCTGATCGGCGTGCTGATACTGGTGCTGGACGTCCTCAAGGTCCTGGGGCCGTTCCTGATACTCGCGTTGGTGATGGATCGCCTGCTCCTAGCTGCGATCTGGGGTGCGGCCTGCCAGGTCGGGCATTCGTGGCCGGTATATCTGGGATTCAAGGGAGGAAAAGGGGTAGCGGTGGGTGGGGGCATGTACATCGGCTACGCGATATATCTCGGGACGGTGGGAATCCTGCTGGGAATCCTGGTGGGATACGGGATGGGTGTGGCGAATAAACGACCGGGATTCGCCACGGTGGTGCTGCTGGGAATTGGGCCGCTCTACACGTGGGTGGTGGGCGCACCGCCGGAGATAGTGGCCGGAGGGGTGGCCGTGATCGCGATAGTAATTTTGCGGCGGCTGTTCGACTTACCGGGCGCCTGGCAGAGCTATCCAAACAAGCCGGCGTTGATCTGGTCGGTCGTGGGGGAAGACATGGTGCCGGGCGCAAGGACTACCGGCCGCCGACGCTAGCCGACCTTCAGGTCGCCGTCCGGGAACTGGCGGGTAGTGGGCCGGGTGCGACGCAGGAGGGCCAGGGCGACGGTCAGTGGCCCGAGGCGACCGACGAACATGAGCAGGCTCATGAAGAGCTTTCCGGGAGCGTCAAGATTGGTGGGAACCCCGGTGGAGAGGCCGATGTTTCCAAGAGCCGACTGGGTGTCGAAGAGGGTCTTGAGGGCGTCTGGATCGACGATTTGCATGGCGAAGAGGATGGGCGCCGAAAAAATCATCCAGCCGAAGAAGAGCAGGATGAGGGTGACGGCCACGTAGACGCGGTCGGCGGGGATGGTGCGGCCGAAAGCCTCGGCGTGGGGTCGGCCGAGCAGACCGGCCCGACTTGCGGCCAGGAGGGCCCCCAGGGAATTTACCTTGATCCCGCCACCCATGGATGCGGAGGCTGCCCCGATGAACATGAAGATGCCGAAGAACATGAGTGTGAGGGATCCAACCTGGGCGAAATCCACGGTGGAAAAGCCGGCGTTTCGCACGGTCACACCCTGGAAAAGCGCGTTGGAAATACGGTGCAGGAAGGGCATCCCGCCGAGGGTGTTGGGATTGGATGATTCGAGAAAAAAGAAACCGATAGCGGCGGCGGGCCAGAGGATGAAATTGAGCCAGAGGATCAGCTTGGTTTCCATTGTGAACCGGTTAAAACGCCAGTTGCGCAGGATGTCCAGCACCACCAGAAAGCCAAGGTCGCCGGGAATGATCATGGCCACCATGGTAAGGAGCACGAATGGATGCAAGGCCTGCTGCTGAAAACTTTGAAATCCGCCCATGAGATCCAGCCCGGAGCCGGTAAATGCGCTGACGGCGTGAAACGCTGCGAACCACCAGGCGCGATCGGGGCCGATTGCGCTGTCGCCGCGAAACTGCAAGTACAGAAGCAGCGTGCCGATGCCCTCGACGGCAAGCGTGAAGAGAAGGAAACGCTTTGCGACGCCGGGGATACCGCCGACCTTCCGCAAGACCAGGGACTCCTGAAATACTTGGCGCTGATGAATGGACAACTGCCGTCCCAGGGCCAGAAAGAGGAGAATGGTGCCGGCCATGAACCCCATACCCCCAACCTCCATCAGGACGATGATGACGACCTGACCGAACAGGCTCCAATGGGTGCCGGTGTCGACGACCACCAGGCCGACCGTTCCGGCGGCGGAAGTAGATGTGAAGAGCGCGTCTACGAGCGGCGTGACCTCGCCCGAGGCGCTGGCGAGCGGGAGCATGAGCGCCATAGCCCCGATCAGCATGATGGCGAGAAAGCCCAGGACGAGGGTGGCGTGGGGTCCCAGAAGGCGCGTGCGGTGCCGTGGTCCCGATACCTCGACGCGGGTCGACAGACCGCGGGTTATCGCGAAGACGCGCTCGCGCCGGCGGCGCGGCGGTCGCCGTCTGGCCGGTCGATTGGATTCAGCGGGGTTTTCGGCCATTCACGATTCTCTGGAGTGGTTGTCCAGGGGCTTATTTTCTTTGGTGTTTGAGGGGGATCCGTCCAGAAGACGGACCGGGTCGCCGATAAGATTACGCGTCATGTGAAATGTACGATCGCGGATGTCCCCGGTGCGAACCCTGGTCCGGCCGGGCCCGACTGATACCCGGTAAAGGGTAGTCCCCCCGGCAAGCCCGGGAAAACCTGGAGGTTAAGATGAAAATTGTGGATGTGCGATGCATTCCTCTGGCCAGTCCTCAGAGGGGGCGCAACTACCTGATCGTCAAGGTGGAGACGGACGAGGGTATCTACGGGATAGGCGAGGCGGGAATCACGGGCAAGGAACTGGCCGTACAGGGCGTGATCGAGCATTTCCGGCCGATGTTGATCGGTGAAGACCCGTCGCGGATCGAATTCATCTGGCAGCGCCTGTATCGGGGT
>CAUYYU010000210.1:0-4276 GCA_963577415.1 Chloroflexota bacterium | reverse complement strand
GGCGGCGATTTTCAGCGGAGGAGAAGATCCGGATCGTCCTGGAGGGGCTGCGAGGCGAAGAGAGCATCGCGACGCTGTGCCGGGAACGAAGCACGCCCATCGGGCGCACCATGGCCCAGTTGCAGACCCTGCGGGGCATCGGCCCGATCGGGGCCCGTGTCCTGACCACCGAAGTCTTCGCGTGGCGGTAGACCCGCAACCGTCGGGAATTGGGCGCGCTGGCGGGCGGGATTATAGTCCGGATTAGGCCCCCCCAAGTTAACGGAAGACTCGTATCGGACCCCTCGAGAGCCTGCCCAAGTGATCGCGATTCCGCACGTCGGTGGGCTACACCACAGCTACCATCGCCAGGCGGCCTGACGACTGACAGCCGGCCACGGAAGGTCGTCCGCGCCGACGCCGTGACCGGACGAACGGCCAACCCCCACCAGCGGACTGTCGACTGCTACGAAGCGCAGGACGGTGATGCTCACGCGGTCGCCGGCCCTGCGCCGCCAGTCGGCCATTCCGATCCCGCGGATGAAGTTTTCGGGAGGCACAGCTGATACCGCAAGGGTCCGCGGACTGAACGGCCTTACGCGTCAGACTTGCCGCTCAATGGTGGCTCGTGTCGGACATGACGAGAACTCGCGCCGCAGAAACCAGAATGTCGTGGCAGACAGCTCTGCTCTTTGCCAGCGCCCGTGATTATCGCGAGTTGGGGGCGACTCTCTCCGGTGGGACGATCCCCGCGGCTAGCATCACTGCACGAACGGCCGCCTCGGCTTCGGGGTTCGGTCGGAACGTGCCCCGTCGGTATCCAACGGCGATAGCGAGGGGTGTCCAGCCCTGGTAGTTCTCCTGATTCCACACTTTGATATCGGCGCCGCGGCTGGCCAGGAATCTGATGGCGTCGGCTCGATTCCGGTAGGCGGCCATATGCATGGCGGTTTCACCATTGCGGTCGACCGCATTGATGTCGACGCCCAGCTCGAGGAGCATCGCCATGGTCTGGAGGACGTCTTCCTCCGTGCCGGTTCTCCGGCCGGCCAGCATCAGAGGCGTGGCGAGGTCCTCGCTCCTGACCAGCGGATCGGCCCCCAGCTCGGCGAATGTCTGGACCAGCTCGACGTCGGCCGTCTGGACCGCCATGAGCAAGGGGGTCGTTCCCGGTCCGTCAGAACCCAAGCCGTCGACTCCACCACTTCGCATCCTCGCGTTCAGGTTGGCGCCACGGGCGGCCATCTCTCGCACGAAATCCAGACTGGTCATGCGGCCCGAGCCATCAGGCGGAGGATTGGCATCGCCAAGCGGTACCCTGCGCGTCCCCGCGATGGCGTGGAGGGCGGTGTATCCGGTCGGGTCGGCAGCATCGGGATCGGCGGCAGCGTCCACCAGGTAAGTGGCCAGCGCGAAGTGGCCGTTCTCGACCGCCACATGCAGCGGCGTGGAGCCGGGCTTGAGCTGCGCCTCATAGCCGACGTGTCGCCACTCCAGCACGGGTTCGATGCGCCGGTTCACGTCCGCGCCCGCCTCCACCAGCGTCCGCACCACCTCGGCGTGGCCTTGCCTGATGGCAAAGAGCAGCGGTGTGAACCCCGACTCCAGGGTCCTCTGGAATTCGGCGCCGGCCTCGATGAGGGCGGCCACGACATCGGCATGTCCCTCGGCGGCGGCCCACACCAGGGCGGTCTGTTCAGTCTTCGCCTTGAAGTCAAAGATGGTCGGATCGGCCATGCGGGCCAGAAACTTGGTGGCGCCAGCTCCATCCTGGCGTCCCATGCCCTGCACTTTGGCGTGGACGTCCGCCCCGCGAGCCAGCAGCGCCTCGACCGGGCCCAGACGGCCGGTCCGCGCGGCGGTCATCAGTGCCGTCTCGCCACCCGGTAAGGAGGTGTTGGGGTCCGCTCCCGCCTCCAGCAGCAGCTCGACCAGCGGCCCGTTGCCATTGGTGCAGGCCAGCGTCAACGGCGTCACGCCATAGCGGTTGGCCGCCGTGGTATCTGCTCCTGCGGTAAGCAGTTGCCGCGCCGTCTCCAGGTCATCATGGAGCGTCACCCAGTGGAGCGCCGTCATGCCATCCACCTGCGGCGCGTTCACATCCACCGACTGCTCGAGCAGGCGCTGGATGCCCATCCGGTCCATCTTCTCCGCCGCATCCGCCAGCGGCGCGTCTTCCGCCGCCAGCACGGTCGTCGCCGTCAGCAGCCACGACACCGCCCACACGCTCATCGTTTTCACAGCCATGGCACATGTCTCATTGTGTCGGCGGAATCAGATCGTGAGCAATTCGTCTACCTTGCCTTGGCTGTCGGCAAACGAGTCCATCCGCACGCCCGCCTTCTCCAGCAACGTCAGGTGCAGATTGGCCAACGGAGTGGGGTCAGCGTAAGTAACGTGCCGTCCGCCCTTCATCCTACCGTCGCCTCCGCCGGCCACCATGATCGGCAGGTTGATGTGGTCGTGGGCGTTCGGGTTGCCCATGCCGCTGCCATACAGATACATCGAGTGATCCAGAAGCGAGCCATCCCCGTCCGGCGTCGCCTTGAGCTTCTCCACCAGATAGGCGAACAGCGACACGTGGTACTGGTTGATCTTCGACATCCTGGCAATCTTTTCCGGGTCGTTGCCGTGATGCGTGAGCGGATGGTGCGGATCGGGCACGCCGATCTCGTTGTAGCTCCGGGTGCTGGTCTCCCGGGCCAGCTGGAACGTGATCACCCGCGTGATGTCCGCCTGGAGCGCCAGTACTTGGAGATCGAACATCAGCCGGACATGATCCGCGTAGGCGGCCGGCACCCCGATGGGACGCTCCATATCCGGCGCCGGATTCTCCGCCGCCGCGTCCTCCGCGCCCTGGATGCGCCGCTCCACCTCCCGCACACTCTGGAGATACTGATCGACCTTGGTCCGGTCGCTGGACCCCAGCTCCTTCTGGAGCCGCTGGATGTCGCGCCGCACGCGGTCCAGCAAGCTCGCCCGTTTCCTGAGCGTTCGGCTGCGCTCCTCGGCACTGCCTCCCTCGCCGAAGAGCCGCTCGAACACCAGCCGGGGATGCGCTTCATAGGGGAGCGGCGTAGTGGGCGACGACCAGGACAGATTGTTCTGATACACGCACGCGTACCCGTCGTCGCACTGTCCCACGATCTCCAGCAGGTCCATCCCCAGCTCGAGCGAGGGCAACTGCGTATCCTGGCCGATCTCTCGGGCCGCGATCTGATCCACCGTCGTGCCCAGATAGTAGTCGGCGCTCTCGGTCAGCTTCGCCTTGGCGCAGCTGAGATAGGCCGAATTGGAGGTGGCATGGGTGCCCGGGTAGGCGTTGCGCAGCTCCATGTTCGTGAGCACCGCGATCTGATCCTTCACCGGCTCGAGCGGCTGCAGAATGGGCGAGAGCTCGGTGAGCATCCCCTCGTCGGGTGGCGTCCACCGGCTGATGTCCGAGCCCATCGGGATAAAGACGTATCCCAGACGCCGCACCGGCCGGGCCGGAGTCGCCGCCATGGCGGTCATGGCCGGAACCATCGCGTCCAGCAACGGCAACGCCACCGTCGCTCCCATGCCTCGAAGGAACGTCCGGCGTGGCAGCGCTTTCTTGGTGATCATCATGAGGATCTCCGCATCTGAAACGGTTGGCTTCTGACGATTCCGAGAATTAGCGACGAAAACCGAAACTCCTGGCGACTTGAATCGCGCACGATCCGGCGGACCGCCGGAGCGTCAAAGTACTCCACGCCGCGGCCCAGCGAATAGGTCATCAGCTTCTCGACCAGGGTCCCCACGAACAAGTCCGAGCGCGCTAACAACGCCTGCTCCAGTCCCGCGACCCCGTCGAACGCCGCGCCGCCCGGAAAGTTTCCGGTCGCGTCGATCGGTTGGCTGTCTTCGGTGTCCCGCCAGCGTCCGATGGCGTCGAAGTTCTCCAGGGAGAACCCGACCGGGTCCATCAGGCTGTGACAGCCCGAGCAGGGCGGATTGGCCCGGTGCTCCATCAGCCGCTCGCGTACCGAGAGGCTCCCGTCCACCGTCTTCTCCTCGAGCGGTGGCACGTTGGCCGGCGGTGGGGGCGGCGGCACGCCCAGCACATTCTCCAGCACCCAATGTCCCCGGATCACCGGCGAGGTACGCGTGTTGTAAGAGGTCACCGTCAGGATGCTGCCCTGGCGTAGGAGTCCGCCGCGCCGGCTGTCCTCGTTGAGCTGCACCCGCCGGAACCAGCTTCCATACACGTGCGGGATCTCGTAGAGCTTGGCGAGGCGTTCGTTCAGGTAGGTGTAGTCAGCGCTCAGCAGCTCCA
>CAUYYU010000209.1:0-4310 GCA_963577415.1 Chloroflexota bacterium | reverse complement strand
AGCCCCCGCCGCCGCACCTCGTCGTCAACCGTCTTCACCCCCAGCGCGTCCATCGACGAGCGCATGATCTCCGCAAAGAGGTCTGTGTCGTAGACGTTGTCCTTGTCCTGCAGCAGCACCACCCAACGTTCCAGACCGGCCCCGGTATCGACCCCAACCGCCGGCAGCGGTGTGAGCGACCCGTCCTTTGCCTGGTGGAACTGGTTGAAAACCAGATTCCACAGCTCCAGAAATCGCTCCCCACCCAGATTCGGACCCACTTCTTCCTCGCCGTCCGGCGGCGGACGCAACCGGTAATGCAGCTCCGAGCACGGCCCGCACGGCCCGCTGTCCCCAGTGGGTCCCCAGAAATTGTCTTCCCGACCAAAAAACTTGATCCGCTCGCGTGACACCCCGAGGTCTTCCCAGATCGCCGCCGATTCCTCGTCCCGCGGCACCTGGCCTTCGCCGCCAAACACCGTCGGCCAGATTCGCTCGCCGTCCAGGCCCAGTTTCTCCGTCACCAGCTCCCAGGCGAATTCGATCGCCTCCCGCTTGAAATAATCGTCAAACGAGAAATTCCCCAGCATCTCAAAAAACGTCAGATGGCTCGGGTTGCCCACCGACTCGATATCGCTTGTCCGCATGCACTTCTGCGTCGTGGCGATCCGGGGGCTGGGCGGAGTCTGCTCCCCGGAGTAGTAAGACTTGAACTGCTGCATCCCCGCCGTCGTGAACAGCACGCTCGGATCGTCAATCGGCACCAGCGATGAGCTCGGCAGAATCGCGTGCTTGTGCGACTTGAAATAGTCCAGAAAGTCCCCGCGGATTTCATTACCGGTTTTCACTGGTGATATCTCCGCCAGGATGGTTGCAGCGCCGCCGCACCGGGGTTGGACCGCTCAACGTCAAGACGATTCGGGCGAAAGATATTCCGACACTCACCGCCAGGTGTACTGACCGCCAGGCCCACCAATCGCCGCCGGTCAGCCGCTGGTGGCGCCCTCAGAATGATTCTCCGAGCCGCGCGTTGCTTTCACGAACGCTCCCACCACAATCCCCAGTATCAGCCCGATAAAAAATCGAACGCCGCGTCCTGTCATGGTCAGAAAATCCTTCCGAGTCCGAGGAAGCTATCACGCAAACAGCAGGTGGGCAAGAGTTAACCCGATCAACGCCCCGAGGATTCCCGTGAGCACGGACACATCCCCCACCAGCATGTAATCCAGCCCGACCTGCCGCGCCGCCATGCCGCCGGCCAGAAAGCCCGACAGCCCGAACGGCCAGTAAAAAAGACTCGATCGCCGCTGGTGTCCAATCAGAACGTGAAAGCCGAACGCCACCACACTCCCGACCACGACACCGAAATATACCGAAGGGGGAACGATCATAAACAGATCCAAGAGACAGCGACTCCCGTCTATCTGCCTCCCTTTAGTTCGCCGCTATCTTACCCCGATTTCTCGTGGCTAGCATCCGCATTCTCTCCACATGCCCGCAAATTATGTCAATCGCCCGCGGCATCTGCTCCGGCGTGTTCGCCCCTCCCACCGTCAGCCGCAATGATCCGGCCAGATATTCCGCGGGCAAATTCAACGCGTCGATCACGTGCGACACTTCCACCGCGCCCGACGTGCACGCTGAGCCGGACGACGTTTCGATCCCGTCCAGGTCCAGGCTGATCACCAGCGAATCGGCGTTGATCCCTTGGAAGCAAAAGCTGGCGTGCGACGGCAGCCGCTTCTCCCGATGGCCGGTCACAATCACCTCGCCGCCCCGCTCGCTGATTCCTTCAATCAATTGCTCCCGTAGCGCCGTGTAATCAAAGGCGCGGCTCACCCGATCCGCCTGCGCCGTCGCCAACGCCACCGCCATACCCACCGTCCCGGCCACGTTTTCCGTTCCCGAACGGCGATCCAGCTCCTGCCCACCACCGTAGATGATCGGCGCCAATTCCACCCCCCGCCGGGCGTACAACAACCCTACCCCCCGCGGCCCGTAGAACTTGTGCGCCGACAGCGATAGCATGTCCACCCCAAGCGTATCTACATTTATGTCAAGCTGCCCCACCCCCTGCACCGCGTCCGTGTGAAACAGCACACCCCGCTCCCGCGCAATCGCCGCCAGCTCCGCGATCGCCTGTACCGTTCCGATTTCATTATTCGCCAGCATGATCGTCACCAGCATTGTGTCGGCCCGAATCGCCTCCGCCAGGTCATCGGGCGACACCAGACCATCCCGGTCCACCGGCAGGTAAGTGACTTCAAAGCCCTCGGCCGTCAGCGCCGCGCAAGCGTGCAACACCGCATGGTGCTCGATGACACTGGTAACGATGTGCCGCCCGCTGGAACCTCCGGCCCGCGCTACCCCCGCTATAGCCAGGTTGTCCGCCTCCGTACCACCCGCCGTCATCACCAACTCTTCGATCTGGCAGCCCAGCGCCGCCGCCATCCGCTCCCGCGCGTCCGCCGACGCCTGCCGGGCCCGCCGACCCACCGCATGCACGCTCGACGGATTGCCGGTGTGCTCCGTCAGATACGGCATCATCGCCGCCAGCACCTCCGGCGCCAGCGGCGTCGTCGCGCTGTGATCGAGATATACCAGGTCATCCATCATCGTTTACGGGCATCCTGCCGATCTCCCGACCGGACGATCCGCCGAAAGCTCCATCCTGCCTCAATCATCCCCGCTTTCACGAATTAACCATCTCCGGCTATAGCCCGTCAAGCGCCCATAATCCGGGCGGAAATCGAGCTGCTTTATGTTAGCTTGTCCCTTGCAGATCCAGTACAATCGACGGCCGGTCCCGGCCCGCGGCAAGCGCGCCCGGCCCAGCCGAATTCTTGGAGGGAGTCGAACTCGGGGCTCGATCCGCACCCATGTGCCCGCCCCATTTGCATGTACCGTAAAAACCTGCTCTTGGCCGCGCCTCGAAACGTCGGCCAGATTCTCCGCCATACCCGATTTGCGCGCCTGCTCATCGGGTGCTTGTTCTTTGCCATTACCGCCCTGCCCGCGACTGCCGAAACCGTCGGTCCGGCCGCCGCCGCCGCCGCGTTGGACCGCTTTATCTCCGACCACGGCGGCGCCGCGGCCATCGGCCAGCCCGTCTCCCCGCTGCAGCCGGACTCCGAATTTCCGGGCGTATACCACCGCTACTACGAAAATTTGCTGCTCGACTACTGGCCCGAGCTCGCCGGCACCGACTACGTCGTCCAGCCGGCCTTGCTTGGCTCGCAGGAAACCCGCATGCGCAACTTCCCCACCATCGCTCCCTTCCAGTCCGAAGACACCGTCTACTACTTCCCCGAAACCGGCCACTCCGTCCGCTTTGGATTCCTAGACTTCTTCCTGGACACCGGCGGGCTGCAACTACTTGGCTACCCCATTTCCGAAGAACTGGCCGACGGCGACACTACCATCCAGTATTTCCAACGCGGAGCCTTGCGTTTCCGCTCGGGAACGTCCCCCGCCATCCGGGCAGAGCCGCTTGGCCGCACCTTCTACGAACGCGTCAACAGCCCGTGGCAAGCCTCCGTCGGAGCAACCTTCCCCGATTCAGATATCGGGGCCGGTGGCACGGTCAATATCGCAGTCACCATGACCAACGGAGGCTCCGCCACTTGGGAGCCCGACGGCCCCAATGCAGTCACCCTCTCCTACCGCTGGAAGGGCAGTCTCCCGTCATCCGGCACCATCGATGGCATCGACTTCCCCCTACCCCGCTTGTTGGCTCCGGACCAGTCCGTCTTGCTCAACGTTTCCGTCCCGGCGCCCGAGACCGGCGGGCAATACACCCTTATCTGGGACCTCCGCGTCGGCGGGCGCTGGATGTCCGAGCTTGGCCAGGTCTCCGGCGAAGCAACCGTCGTCATCGGTGGCGACGCGCCCTCCATTCGGGTCGCCATCATGGAGCTCGGCCCCGACAACGACGACGACGACCAGGCCACCGTCTCCGCGACCGCGGCTTTTCAGATCACAACCCTGTCCGGCGCCGTCATCGCCTCCCTCTCAGCCGGCGAGCGGGTCGTCCTCGACTACCAAGAAACCCAGATTCGCATCACCCTCCCGGGCCAGGACCCACGCATCATCCCCGAGCCAATATCCATTCGTACCGAGCCCGGCTTCTTCATGATCGTCGATGAAATCCAGCCCGGGAATCTCTACCGGGGAGAATTCGAATTCCGCTACTCAGATGTGCTTGGAAGCGCCTGGCTGATCGACATCCTGCCCGTCAACGACTACCTGGTCGGCTTGATCGAGCAGGGCGAGGAAGCGCCCTGGGAATCTCTCAAGGCCTCCGTGATCACCTTCCGCAGCTACGCGCTGGC
>CAUYYU010000208.1:0-4345 GCA_963577415.1 Chloroflexota bacterium | reverse complement strand
CTCCGTCGAAGCCACCCTCACCGCCCTGCGCGATCGTCTTAGCGGCGTTGTGCCCGACTTCGAACTCGAGCTCAAAGCCGAGCTCGCCTTTCAGATCAACCAACTCAAGCGAGCCCGCGGCGCCGTCATCCTCGGCCATAACTACATGGAGCCCGCCCTCTACCATTCCGTCTGCGACCATCAGGGCGACTCCCTCGAGCTCAGCCGCGTCGCTGCCGCCGCCGAGTCTGACATCATCATCTTCTGCGGCGTCCGCTTCATGGCCGAGACCGCAAAAATCCTGAATCCCTCCCGCACCGTGCTCATTCCCTCGCCCGTCGCCGGCTGCTCCCTCGCCGCCTCCATCACCGCCGCCGACGTCCGCGATCTCAAGAGCCGCTACCCCGGCGTTCCCGTCGTCGCCTATATCAACACCTACGCCGACGTGAAAGCCGAAGTCGACGTCTGCTGCACCTCCGGCAACGCCCGCCAGGTCGTCGAGTCCTTCGGTACCGACACCGTCATCTTCCTGCCCGACGAATACTTGGCCGCCAACGTCGCCCGCGAGACCGGCAAGCAGATCATCTTCCCCACCATCGGCCCGGTCTCCGCCGACCGCCAGGACCGTTCCGCGGCCAACGGCGTTCACCACGACATGATCGGCTGGCACGGCCGATGCGAAGTCCACGAGCAATTCACCGTCCAGGATGTCAAAGACGTCCGCCGCCAGTTCCCCGACGTCGCCGTCCTGGCCCACCCCGAGTGCAGCCCCGAGGTCGTCGCCGTCTCCGACTTCTCCGGCTCCACCGCCGCCATGATCTGCTACGTCCGCGACATCGACGCTCCCCGCTACCTGCTTCTCACCGAGTGCAGCATGGGAGACAACATAGCCGCCGAAAATCCCGACCGCGAAATGCTCGGCCTCTGCTCCGTCCGCTGCCCCCACATGAACGAAATCACCCTCGAACTCGTGCTCGCCTCATTGCAGGAGACCTGTTACGAAGTCGACGTGCCGGAGGACATCCGCGAACGCGCCCGCCACTCCATCGACCGGATGCTCGAAATCCGCTAAGACCCTTAGGGTCTTTATTCTGTCGCCGGCGAACCGGAAACTTGCTCTAAGTACTCAGTACTCAGAACAAAGCCACAGTGTGGCTTACGCCACCAGGTATTCCCGCAGCGGCTCCGCCTTCGTCGAGATTCTCAGCTTGCGCAGAGCTTCCACCTGAATCTGGCGGATTCTCTCCCGCGTCAGACCGAAGTGATCGCCGATCTCATCCAGCGTCAGCGGCTGGCGTTGATTCAGCCCAAACCGCATCTCCAAGATTTCGCGTTCGCGGTCCATTAGCACGTCCAGCGCCTTCGCCACGTCTTCCCGCAGCACCGAGCTCATCGCCCCTTCTTCCGGCGCCGTCGCTTCCCCATCCTCCACATAGTGCAGCAACGAGTCGTCCCCGTCTCTGCCCGTCGGCATTTCCAGCGAAATCGGCGAACGCCCCGCCCGCACGATCTCCGTCACCCGCGCCGGCGACAGGTCCACCAGCTCTCCAATCTCCTCCGGCGTCGGATCGCGCCCCAGGGAGTTCGCCATCTCCGGCACCAAGTTGCGTATCTTCCGCAGCGCCTCCACCACATGCACCGGCAACCGTATCGTTCGCGAGTCGTTCGACAGCGACCGCGTTATCGCCTGCCTGATCCACCACGTCGAGTAGGTGCTGAATTTGAATCCACGCCGGTAATCAAACCGTTTCACCGCCTGTATCAGCCCGATGTTGCCTTCCTGCAGCAGATCGGTCAGCGGCAGGCCGCCCCCCGAATAGCGCTTCGCGATGTTTACCACCAGCCTCAGGTTCGCGTTCACCAGCTTTCGCCACGACGCGTAGTCCCCCGCCTCCACCCCCTTGGCCAGCTTCACCTCTTCCGCCGAATTCAACAGCGGCACGTGGTTTATCGCGTTCAGGTATAGCCGCAGCGAGTCACCCGCCGCCGCGTCCGCGTTCGACTCCCGATCCGCCACCGCCGGCTGCGACGGCCAAGTGTCTGTCTCCAGATTCCGCCCCCCGTTCATAGTTTCATCGGACTCAATGCCTGGTATCACCTGGCGCGGCCTCCGGTGGTTTGGCTAATAGACCCTGATGTCCCTATCCCCCTCGGGGTTCCGCACGATACCACGATAAAGATGTTTAATACAGTCAGATGTGTGTAAATTACCAAGTCACCCATTCACCTGCTCACCTGCCCTTCAACCTCCACCACAACCCCCCGGTAGGCCCGATATTTCCTTGGTAGAATTATCCTCGAATTGTTACGCTTCGGCAACAGAGCTGCATTATGGAAACCCACACCACCCCTAAAGACGAAATTCTCCGGCTCCTTCGTGGCAAGGGACCTCTGACCGCCGCCGAAGTCGCCCGCGAGACTGGTACCGTCGTCTCCGCCGCCCGCCAGCACCTTGGCAATCTGCGCAGCGACGGACTTGTCGATACCGAAGTTGTCCGCCAGGGCGTGGGCCGCCCCAGCCATCGCTTTCGCCTCACCGCCGACGCCGACGACGAATTCCCCAAGGACTACCGCGCTCTCGCTACCGCTCTCATATCCGAGCTCGCCGAGCGCGGCGATGAAGACATCATGCTCAGCATCTTTGGCGATCGCGAGGCCGAGCTGATCGAATTCATCCGCCCTCAGGTCGAGGGCCTCGCGTACGAAGAGAAAATCATTCGCATCGCCGAGCTCATGACCGAGCGCGGCTACATGACCGACGTCCGCTCTGTCGACGGCGGCTACGAGCTCGCCGCCCACAACTGCCCCATTTCCGCCGTCACCCAGCACACCAACGCCCCATGCCGGCTCGAGGCCCAGCTAATCGAAGACCTGCTCGGCGTCTCCGTCACCCGCACCACCTCAATGACCCAGGGGCAGTCCGCCTGTGTCTACCGCATCCCTCACCGCCAGGTCGGTTAACCCCCGTTCACGCCTCGCCCCCCTCTCTATCTGCTTTGCGCCATAATCGGCTGGCTCCCTCCCTTCACCCCTGAGGCTCGCGCCCCTTGGCCAGTCACCGCATCTATCTCGACCACGCCGCCACCACCCCTGTGTCCGAGCCTGTCCTCGCCGCCATGCTCCCGTACTTCACTCGGCACGGGTACAACCCCTCCGGCCTCCATTCCGAATCCCGCATCGCCCGCGACGCCGTCGAAGACGCCCGCTCCCGCATCGCCGCCATCCTAGGCTGCGAGACCGGTGAAATCGTCTTCACCGGCAGTGGCAGCGAAGGCGCCAATCTCGCCATCAAAGGCGCCGCCGTCGCCCGCGAGCAGGCCGGTCGCGACCGCATCGTCGTCGCCAGCGTCGAGCATCACGCCGTCCTGCGCTCCGCCGAATATCTCCGCCGCCACCGCCGCTCCCGCGTCGATTACCTCCGCGTCGACCGGCACGGCGTCGTCGACCTCGGCCACCTGCAACGACTGCTCGGCGACGACCTGGCCCTCGTCAGCATCCAGTACGCCAACAACGAAGTCGGCTCCATCCAGCCCCTCTCCGAAATCGCCGCTCTCCTCAAAGGCGCCGGCGTCACCTTCCACACCGATGCCGTACAGGCTCCCGGCGCCCTGCCTCTCAGCGTCGACGACCTCGGCGTCGATCTCCTCTCCCTCGCCGCCCACAAATTTCACGGGCCCAAGGGCGTCGGCGTCCTCTACATCCGCCGCGGAACCCGCGTCGTACCCCAGATCCAGGGCGGCGCCCAGGAACGCGGTCGTCGCGCCGGCACCGAAAACGTCCCCCTCATCGTCGGCATGGCCACCGCCCTCGAAATCGCCGTCGGCGACCAGGACGCCAACAATCGCCACAACGCCAACCTCTCCCGCCTCCTGCACGACGGCCTGCAGCGCATCCCCGACGTCCATTTCAATGGCCACCCCACCCACCGCCTCCCCAACAACACCAACGTCTGCCTCGCCGGCGTCAAGGCCGAAGGTCTGCTCCTGCAACTCGACCGCGCCGGCATCGCCGCCTCCAGCGGCTCCGCCTGCACTTCCGCCTCCCTCGAACCTTCCCTCGTCCTCCTCGCCATGGGCATACCGCCCGAACTCGCCGCCGGCAGCCTCCGCCTCACCACTGGACCCGGCATCACCGAGGCCGACATCCAGCGTTTCCTTGAAGTCATCTCCGCCGCCGTCCCCGACCTGCGCGCGCAATCCTAAAAAGTCCCCCTCCCGCCCCACTATCTCTTCTCCCTCTCCCTTCCCGCGATATAGACTTATTTCCCGTAGGCCCGGTGGCTCGCGCCGGCCCGGCCAGTTAATTCCATAATAGGAGCGTCCGCGTGGTAACCGTTTCCGATCTCGCCGAACCCGAGATAATGCAG
>CAUYYU010000207.1:0-4364 GCA_963577415.1 Chloroflexota bacterium | reverse complement strand
TGTGGGGTCCGGCCTGCTGCCAGATGACTTTGATGATGGCGGAGGCGTCGGTGATAGAGGTGGGCTCAGGCGTGGCGATGATGAGGACTTCGCGGGCGGCGACGGCGAATTGAACGACCCGGGCGCCGATGCCGGCGGAGGTTTCGATAAGCATGAAATCGGTGGCGGCGGCGGGGATGATCTGGAGCCCGTACGGGCCGGGGACGATGATTTCCTAGAGGCGTTTCTCGCCCTGGACGACGTGGTTTAGGTTGAACTATGGATCGAGGTTGAAGAGCAGATCGATGTTGGCGAGGCCCATGTCGCCGTCGACGACGATGACGTTGAGCCCTGGCGGGCGTAGTGGACACCGCGGTTGGCGACGAGGGTGGATTTGCCGACGCCGCCTTTACCGCTGGTTACGGCGATGACCCGGGCGTCTTTTACCTTGACTTCGTCGCCGACCCCGACGAGGGAGCGAAGGTCAGCGGCCTGATCGGACATGATCAGAGGCCGGATCCCTAGGCGGAGGCTGGGACCTGATCGAGGATAAGATCGACAATCCGGCGGGAATCGGCTGCTTCGATGTCCGCGGGGACATCCTGGCCATTGGTGTAATAGGTGAGGAGCAGGCCGACTTCGGAGGCGAGGTTGAGGATGGGGCCGAAAGTAACGGTCTCGTCAAGCTTGGTGATGATGATGCCGTCGATGGGGACGGTGCCGAAGTGGTTGACTACATCGAGCATGTCGCGGTATTTGCTGGCGGCGCTTACGGCGAGGTACAGGGTGCGCGAGGGAATTTCGCGCATGAAATCGGCCATCTCCTCAAGCATCGGCTGGTTATGCTGGCTGCGACCGGGAGTGTCGATGAGAACGATGTCTTTGTCTTGGTGGCGCAGGACGAGGTCCTGGAGCTCGGATGGGGAATAGGCGACGTCGAGGGTGAGGCCCATGATTTCGCCGTAGGTGCGAAGCTGCGGGATGGCGGCGATGCGATAGGTGTCGGTGGTGAGGAGGGCGACGCGGCGTTGCTCGTTGAGGGCGAAGTTGGCGGCGAGCTTGGCGAGGGTGGTGGTTTTGCCGACTCCGGTGGGGCCGATGACGAAGATCGTGCGGGTTTTGCCGGGGACTACGCGCAGGGGGCCGACGACGCGGAGCTGACGCTCCATCTGATCCTTGACCTGGCTGCGGACGGTGGATTCGTTCTCGAGCGCCTGCGGGCTGAGCTCTTTGAATACGTGGTGGACGAGGTCGTAGGCGAGCTCGCGGGTGACCTCCTGATGGAGCAGGTGCTGGTAGATCTGGGCGAGATTCTCGCCCAAATGGCTGACCTGGGAGGGGAGCTCGGTCATGGTCTCGAGGCGAGCGATGGCTTCGTGGACTTCGCCGACGGTGCGCTGGATATCGACCAGGGCCTGGTTGTCGTTGGGCCGGAACTGCTGGCGGACGGGCCGAATTTGAGGCCGCTGGAAGGGAGGGGTGGCGGGAAGGTCGGTGTCGACGGCGGCGAGGACTTCGACCCCAGGGCGCTTGAAGGTCTTCCAGAAGCCGCCGTCACGGAACTGGCGCTGATGCAGGATGATGGCTTCAGGCCCTATTTCGCGTCGGATTTGCCGCATGGCGTCGGGCATGTCCTTGGCGGCGAACTTCTTAATCCTCATCGGTCGATTCTGATCACGCCTTCAGTGGTTACGCTGGCGTCGGGGGATATTTCAGTATAGGCGAGCACTACAAGGTTGGGGGTTCGACGGCGGGTCATGTTCCGCACGCTAGGGCGCACCTGCTGGGCGCAGAGGAGGATGGGCTGACCGCCGGCGGGGACCGGGCTTGCTCGGTGAGTTCGCAGGCGCTCAGGAGGATGAGGCTGAGGATGGCGAGGGCAAGAAAGAGGAGATCGCGGCGGGGCGGATTCGAGGGCTAATCAAGCCGGGGACCTTCGCAGCGTCGCGGAGCTTCCCGAGGCTAGGAGTTATCAGGCTCGCTCGCTTCCCCGGAGCCGGCGGACGGGGCCGGGCTCTCGGCCAGAACGCGAAGGCGCTCGGCGACGTCCTGGAAGGGTGAGGTTTCGCTGTCAGGGTCCGGGGGGATGGGCTGGGATGGGGATGGCGCGCTGGTGGGGGTATCGTCCTGATCGGCACCTGCAAGCACGTCTTCAAATTCGGAGGGGAGGGCGCCGGAACGACGGCGCAAATAGCGAATTTCGTCGGGGTCGTCGACTTCGCTGAGGTTGGTGAGGCCCGCGCTGGTGGCGCCGATCACCAGGATGCGGTGGCCCAAGTCGAGGGTATAGATGGTCTGATCGGGGCCTATGGTCACGATGTCGAGGACGGTGAACGAAGATGACGATTGGACGGGCTGATCGAAAAGGCCGAATCGTGCCCGCAGAAAGCGCAGAACCCAGGCGGTGACGACGATGAGACCGGTGACGAGTCCGAGTTTCCACGCCATGTCGAATAGCAGAGGCACGATGGGGGTGTCAGGACGGGTGGAGAGGGTGGGGTCGACGACGCGGGTATCGGGTGAACCTCCGGGAAGGACGACGGAGGTCGGGCTGACAGTGGAGAGGGCGACGGTGACAAAGATGAGCAAAACTCCAATGAAGACCGCGAGCCAGAGCCAGCCGCTGGACCAGAGAGAGGACTGGCGGCGTCGACCGGAGGGGAAGCTAGCCCAAGGACCAGCCCGGCCGCCGGAGACGCTTGGGGACCGGCGGCTGAGACCGGAAGTCCAGCTCGAAAACTGGCGCTTCATCTCAGGTCAGGGTTTCTATTCGCTTCTTTGGATCCAATATATCTGCGATGCGGATACCGAAATTATTGTCGGCAACGACGATTTCGCCGGTGGCGATGGGCCGGTTGTTGACCAGGGTGTCGACGGGCTCGCCGGCGAGCTTCTGCAATTCGACGGCGGCGCCGGCGCCCCGGCCGAGAATGTGGCGGATGGACATGGTGGTGCGGCCGAGTTCGACGGTGCGTTCAAACTGAACATCGAGGAGGAGGTCGATGTTCTGCTGGTTCTGGGCGCCACCTTCGTCGGTGGCGGCGAATTCCACATGGCGGATTGCGGGGGTGTCGCCCAAGTTTTCGCCGAGCATGGCGGCGGTGTCCAGGGGTTCGTCATCCTGGGCGGCCATGGCCAAGGCGCTCTCGAGTTCTTCTTCCGGGGCTGAGGTTTCGGTTTCTTCAGTCATTGTTACCAATTCACGGCGGCGGTTTCATCGTTCATGAGGGCTTCGATCAGATCCTGAGGCGCCTCATAGTCCTTTGCAACCTCTTCTATCTTAACGGCGTAGTGCTTCCTGGTGGTCCGAGGCCGGGCGGTGCACTTCTGTTCCCCGGACACGAAGATGGGGATCAGCTTGTCGCGCTTTGAATCGAGGACGATCACGTTGCCGGTTCTGAGCCCGACGATGTCGGACACCCCGAGTTGCACGCTGCCGAGAACAGTGGAGAAGCCTACGCGCACGTTCTGGAGGGAATTGATTGAGGCGGTCAAGTTGGTGCCGCGTTCTTCGTGGCGGTTGGAGGCGAACAGGGCGCGGGTGCTGAGATTGCCGATGATGGGCTCGATGACGGAGTAGGGGATGCACATGGTCGCAGATGTAGTCTCCGTAGTTGCTCTGCTCGACAGAGGAGAGGGTGACCTGCACGTTGGTGCGAAGCTGGGAGGTCATAATGGTGGTGAGCAGGCGGGCGATGGATTCGTGGATGCTGGTGAGGGTACGAAGTTGCTCTTTTGCAACCTTGCTGGGGCGGCGAAACTCGTAGATACGGACGTTCTGTGGGATCGGTCGGGCCGCGATCTGCACCTGGGTGGCAGCGCCGAGCTCACCTTCAGGTTCACTGTCGTCGGAGAACGCCGAGAGTAAGGCATCAATTTCGGACTGTGCCAAGACTTTTCCCTCAGCGGCCATGGTTTCGCCCTACTGCATTAAGAAGCTGTTGAAATAGACGGCAATCACGTGAGGCTCGACAAGTTCCCCAACCATCTCGGCGATGTCCTCTTTGAGCTGGTTTTTGCCTGCGGTGGAGACGAGGTCGGTGCCGGTTTTGCCAGCCACCAGGATGGTAAGACCGTCTTCGATAGGGGTGAGGCGGCCTGTGAGCTCGAGATCGAATTCCTCCTGGATGGGGTTGCCCCCGTGCCCACCTTCGCCGTGATAGCCCTCGCGGGCTTCAAACTCTAGTTTAATGGTGACCTGTAAGACGGAGTAGGGACCTTCGCCGGAAAGATTGACGACGCGCTCGGGTACCGGCAGGAAGGCGCCACCAGCGAGGGAAGTGCCGATGAACAAGAATCCGCCGATGCCGGCTACAAGGATAAAAACGACGGCGCCGACAATGATTAGTAGTTTGCTGCTCATTTAGCTCGCTCCAAGATGTGTG
>CAUYYU010000206.1:0-4378 GCA_963577415.1 Chloroflexota bacterium | reverse complement strand
TGGGAGGGCGATTCGATACTGGGATTTTTCTTCGACGCGCCACCGGACGTATTGTCGGCAAAACTCACCGGGAAGACGGTGGATATCCACGCCAGGGCGCGTGAATATCAGGGTTCGGTGAATTTGAGCCTGAAATCAATTCGACCGGCGGCCGAGCAGTGGGACGTGACGGACTCGCTGCCCAAAGCCGATGCGTCGCCGGATCAGATGAACGCCGATCTGGAACGGTACGTGGAAGGGATTACCGATCCAGAAATAGCGGCGGTGGTGAAAGCGGTGCTGGCAGACGGGGAGGTAGCGGAGAAGTACGAGCGCTGGCCGGCGGCCAAGGCCCGACATCACGCGGTTGTGGGTGGGCTCTTGCAGCACGTTTTGGAACTGCTGCGCCTGGCGGATGTGGTGGCGGAGCTATACCCGGAAGTCGACCGTGATCTGCTAGTGGCCGGGTGCATCGTGCATGACATCGGCAAGATCGCGGAACTCGGGGTGGGAGCCAGTTTTCAGTACACGGCGGAAGGGGCGATGGTTGGGCACATTGTGTTGGGGGATGAGATGGTTGCCCGCGCGTGTCGCAGCGTGGATTGCTCGCCGGAGACTACGTTACGGCTACGGCACATGGTTCTGTCGCATCACGGAGAGAAGGAGTGGGGATCGCCGGTGGTGCCGAGCACGGCCGAGGCGATGGCCCTGCATCATTTGGACCAGGTTTCGTCGCAGGTCCGCCAAGCGATCGATGCGGTGGCGCGTGGCTCCAAGAACATAGATGACTCGGGGATCAGCGCCTGGGACCGGATGTGGTCGCGGACGTGGTTCGTGGGCGATCGGTTTAAGGACGGTGGTTGATAGAGGCGAGGGAGCGGCAGGGTTCCCGGTTGAGTTACAGCGTTTCAAGTCGCTGACGCAGAACGGCCATCTCCGATTCGGCGGCGGCTTTTCGATCGCGGCGTTTCTGGACGATCTCGGCGGGCGCCTTCTGGACGAAATTCCTATTGTCGAGAAGGTTGATGACGCGGTCGACTTCGTCCACGAGCTGGGCGATTTCGCGCTCCAGTCTTATTCGTTCCGCGTCCAGGTCCACCATGCCCTCCAGCGGCAGGAAGATCTCGATCTCCCCAGCGACCATGGAAATGGCCTTTCCCGGAGGCTCGTCTCCGTCGTCCAAGAGCCGTAACGGGCGGACGCGTGCCAGGCGGGTAACGAAATCCGCCTCGTTTTCCAGGATCGTGCGGTGCTGTCCGGGACGGACGGTGGCCTCGATCCAGCGGCCGGCTTCGACGCTGGCCTCGTGCCGGGCATTGCGGATGGCTTTTACGACTTCGGCAAGGCGGTTGATGTCGGAGACGACCGGATCGCCGGATCGTCCGGCGTCCTGGGGCCAGTCGGCGACGATGATGTGCTGAGCGCCGATCTCAGGACGGAGCGTGTGCAGGTGCGACCAGATTTCCTCGGTCACGAACGGCATGTAGGGATGGAGCAGGCGGAGAGAGGTTGAAAGCACCTCCAGCAGGGTCTCGGCGGCGCGGGTGGCGGCAGCCGGGTCGTCGCCGTGCAGGCGAGACTTGGAGGCTTCGATGTACCAGTCGCAGAACTCGTCCCAGAGGAATCTGTTGATGAGACGGCCGGCCTGCCCGAAATGGAAGCCCTCCAGCAGTCGAGTGACCTCGGCGACGACATGATCCAGCCGGCCGAGAATCCACTTGTCGGTAGGGGTGGATGGGGCCGGGGAACCGGTGGAGGAGGAGACCGCCTCAACGGTGAAGCGCGAGGCGTTCCACAACTTGTTGGCGAAGTTGCGGGCGGAGTCCAACCGGGGCCAGACGAGCTTCATGTCATTGCCGGGCGAACTGCCGGTGGCGATCATGAAACGGAAGGCGTCGGCGCCGTATTTTTCGATGACCTCGACGGGATCGTCGCCGGGGCGGGGATCGGACTTGCTGACGCGGCTGCCGTCATCGTGACGCATCATCCCGTTCAGGTGCACCTCGGAGAATGGGGGCTCACCGGCCAGTTCGATACCGAGCATGACCATCCGGGCCACCCAGAAGAAGATGATGTCGTAGCCGGTCTGCATGACGCTGGTGGGATAGAAATAGCGCAGGTCTTCGGAGTCGTCGGGCCAGCCCAGGGTTGAGAACGGCCACAGACCGGAGCTGAACCAGGTGTCCAGCACGTCGGGATCCTGATAGACCTCACCGTCGCAGTGGGGGCAGGTCCGGGGGGCTTCGCGCAGCACGATGGTCTCGCCGCACGATTCGCAATACCAGACGGGAAGGCGGTGCCCGACCCAGATCTGCCGGGATATGCACCAGTCGCGAATTTCATCCATCCAGCGGAGGAAGACGTCGGCGAACCGGGGCGGATAGAACTTGATGCGGCCTTCTCGCACCGCCGCCGCCGCCTTTTCGGCCAGGGGCTTTATCCGCACGAACCACTGCTCCGACAGCATGGGCTCGATGACGGCACCGGAACGCTGCCCGTGCCCTACCGAGTGCTCGTAGCCCTCGACCTTTTCGATCAGCCCGTCGGTGGCGAGCTGGCTGGCGAGGGCCAGGCGGGCGTCTTCCCGGTCCTGCCCCTGGTAGGGGCCGGCATTTTCATTGAGGGTGCCGTCGAGATTGAGGATGTTCAGCATTTCGAGACCGTGTCGTTTGCCGATTTCGTAGTCGTTGGGGTCGTGCCCGGGAGTCACCTTGACCACGCCAGAGCCGAAGTCGGGGTCTACGTAGTCGTCGGCGATGATGGGGATCGCACGCCCGATGACGGGCACGATGGCCTTGCGGCCGATCAGGTCCCGGTAGCGATCGTCGTCGGGATTCACGGCCAGGGCGGTGTCGCCCAGGATGGTCTCGGGTCGGGTGGTGGCGACGACGAGGTAATCGCCGTCCTTGAGCGGATAACGGACGTACCAGAGCTTGCCGGCAACGTCCCTGTAGTCCACTTCGATGTCGGAGACAGCGGTCTGGTCTCTGGGGTCCCAATTGATGAGGTAAGTTCCCCGGTAGATCAACCCCTTGTCGTAGAGTCGCACGAAGGCCTCGTTGACGGCACGAGAGAGGCCCTTGTCCATGGTGAAGCGCTCGCGCGACCAATCGCAACTGGCCCCGGCTCGCCGCAGCTGAGAGCGAATGGTTCTGCCGCTCTGCTCAACCCATTCCCAGAACATCTTCTCGAAGCCCTCGCGGCCCAGATCTTCCTTGCGTTTACCTTCCTTCGCCAGCTGGTTTACGAGGACGGCGTTGGTGGCGATGGCGGCGTGGTCGGTGCCCGGAAGCCAGAGGGTGGAGTAGCCCTGCATGCGCCGCCAGCGGGTCATCAGGTCCTGAAAAGTGATGAAGACGGCGTGGCCGTAGTGCAGGACGCCGGTCAGGTTAGGCGGCGGCATGGCGATGGTGAAGGGCTTTTTGTCCGGATCGCGGTCCGGGGTGAAGTAGCCGCTTTTCTCCCATACCTCGTACCAGCGCAGCTCCACTCCACCCGGGTCGTAGGGGTGTTTTAGGCTGTCGGGTACCGCGTCGGATCGCGGTGAGGATTCGGAGGTCAAGGCAGAAGGGCTCCCGGCCGGTAAATCTCACGAGGGCGCAATATTGTAGTCATAGGGCCGGTATCTGGATGATCGTTGTGGGAGGAGTGGCCTAGTTCGAGCCTTCGAGGCCGGCAAACTGGCTCTCGTAAAGTCGCCGGTAGAGGCCGTCCTGGCGCAGCAACTCGTCGTGGGTGCCGCGCTCCTGGATTCGGCCGTCGTCGACGACCAGAATCTGATCGGCCCGCCGGATGGTGGAGAGGCGGTGGGCAATCACGAAGACAGTGCGCCCGGCCATGGCGGCGTCCATGCCTTCTTGAATCAGCGCTTCGGTCTCGGTGTCTACGTCTGAGGTGGCCTCGTCGAGTACGAGTAGGACGGGATCGGCGAGCAAAGCGCGGGCCAGGGATATGCGTTGTATCTGGCCGCGCGAAAGCTGCACGCCCTCGTTGCCCACGATGGAGTCGAAGCCTTCGGGCAGGTCTTCGATGAACTCGACGGCGTTGGCCCGGGTGGCGGCGCGACGGACTTCTTCGTCAGAAGCGTCGGGCCAGCCGTAGCGAATGTTTCCGGCGACGGTGTCGAAAAACAGGAAGGTCTCCTGCAAGACGAAGGCCATGTGGTTTCGTATGCTCGACGAGCGGAAGTTGCGGGCGTCGCGGCCATCCAGCAGGATGCCGCCTCCGTCGGGATCGTAAAAACGACCCAGCAGGTTGATGATGGTGGTCTTGCCGGCTCCGGTCGGGCCGACCAGGGCGACTACCGAGCCCGGTTCGGCGGTGAGGTTCACGTCGGTCAGCACGGGTTCACCGAGGATGTAGGAGAAATCCACGGCCCGAAACTCGACGGCGCCTTTGA
>CAUYYU010000205.1:0-4425 GCA_963577415.1 Chloroflexota bacterium | reverse complement strand
GTGGTAACCGTTTCCGATCTCGCCGAACACGAGATAATGCAGGTACTCGGCAAGTCCGATAACCAGGGCAAGGTCATCCGCATTCAGGTCACCAGCGGCGGTTGCGCCGGCTACAACTACGACGTCCTCCTCGATAACAAGGCCTCTCCCGACGACGAAACCATCTCCGGCGACGGCTACCGGATCGTCTACGACAACTACACCAGCGTCCTCATCGACGGCTCAGAGCTTGGCTTCAACGACGGTCTCATCGGCCGCGGCTTCACCCTCGAAAATCCCAACGCTGTCGTCACCTGCGGCTGCGGTACCTCCTTCAACATCAAGCCCCGGCGTTCTCCCATGAAGAACATGCGCACTAAGCCCGCGCCGTCCCGGGGTTGATTCTAGGCCTCTACCCGTGATCCGAATCCAGCTCTCGGCCTTGCGTGTCCCCTCGGCCGCATGAACCCACCGCTGACCGATACCCTCGGCCGCTCCCTACGCGACCTCCGCATCTCCCTCACCGACCGCTGCAACTTCCGCTGTCCATACTGCATGCCCGCCGAAATCTTTGGCGAACACTACGAATTCCTCCCCCGCGAGGACATCCTCTCCTTCGAGGAAATCGAGCGCGTCGCCCGGCTGCTCGTCGGGCTCGGCGTCAAGAAGATCCGCCTCACCGGCGGCGAGCCCCTCCTCCGCCGCGACATCACCAACGTCATCCGTCAACTGGTCGAAATCGAAGGCCTCGAAGATCTGGCCCTCACCACCAACGGCTACCTCCTCGCCCGCCACGCCCGCGAGCTCCACGACGCCGGCCTTCACCGCCTCACCATCAGCGTCGACAGTCTCGACGACGAGGTATTTCGGGAGATGAACGGCCGCGACTACACCACTGATACCGTCCTCGAGGGCATCGACGCCGCCACCGCCGCCGGCTTCCACTCCCTCAAGATCAACTGCGTAGTCCAGCGCGGCGTCAACGACGACACCTTCGTCGACCTCGCCCGCCATTTCAAAGGCACCCCCCACATCGTCCGCTTCATCGAATTCATGGACGTCGGCAACCGCAACGACTGGAACCTCTCCCGCGTCATCAGCGCCCGCGAGATCATCGATCGCATCGACTCCGAAATGCCCCTTGAGCCCGTCTCCCCCAACTATCGCGGCGAAGTCGCCAACCGCCATGCCTACCGCGACGGTGCCGGCGAAATCGGCGTCATCGCTTCCGTCACTCAGCCCTTCTGCGGCGACTGCGGCCGGCTCCGCCTCTCCACCGACGGCCGCCTCATCACCTGCCTCTTCGCCGCCGGCGGACCCTCCCTCCGCGACCCCATGCGCGCCGGCGCCACCGATCACGAACTCATCCAGATCATTCAGGGAAACTGGACCGGCCGCGCCGACCGCTATTCCGAAGAGCGCTCAGACCACACCGACCGCGACGGCGAAGTCCATTCCGGCCCCAAAATCGAGATGTACCAGATTGGCGGCTAACCCCGCCCGTCCTCCCGATTCCCCCTGACCCGTCCCGTGCAGATCCACTCCTTCACCGGCGGACCCATCGACACCAATTCCTACCTGATCGTCGTTGACGGCCACGCCCTCGCTATCGATCCCGGCCAAGGAGCCGCCCCTCTCATCACCGCTGCCGCCGCCGATCTCGACACTACCATCGACACCGTCCTCAACACCCACGGTCACTGGGACCACGTCGCCGACAACGCCGCGCTCGTTCAGCAGACCGGCGCGCCCCTCCTCATCCACGCCGCCGACGCTCCCATGATCGAAACCTCCGAGCCCCTCACCTTCGGCTTCGATCTTCCCTGGGAGCCCTCGCAGCCTACCGCCCTTCTCGAAGAAGGTTCTGAAGTCGCCCTCGGCGACCTCACCTTCACCGTTCTTCACACCCCCGGCCACACCCCCGGCGGCATCTGCCTGCTATCCGACGAACACGAGATATTGATCTCCGGCGACACCCTCTTCGCCGGAACCTGCGGCCGCGTCGATCTCCCCGGCGCCGAACCGGACCTGATGCTCGAATCCCTCCACCGCCTAGCCGATCTTTCCCCCACTCTCACGGTCCATCCCGGCCACGGCCCCACCACCACCATCGCCGCCGAGCGCGACTGGATCGCCAACCTCTAGCCCCCTGGGCTTCTCCGACTGCGTAGGCCCAGCGTCAGCCCCGTCGACAGGAGCGCGGCGATGCTCACCATCAGGAAAGTCACACCAAAACCCGACCCCGTCCCGCCGCCAACACGCTCGAACCGACGATGCTGCCGAAATAATGACTGGTCGAGAACACCCCGGAAGCCGAGCCCACCTGCTCGGGCGGCACTGCAATAGGTAGAGCTGGTCGTCATGAAAGGCGCATTCGACATCGATGGGCCAGCCCATTTCGTCCTCCAGCGCGACGCAAAGGCGCGCCAGCTCGCTGGCCTGCGCATCCGTAAGCGCCGGTTGCCGGCGCATCATCTGCGGTACGTTCACCTCGCGCGTGCCACCCGGCATCGGCACCGTCATGACGACTTTTCCGATATCTGCGTGGCCACCGCCTCGGGATTGGCCTTCTCAACGATGTACGTGTCGGGATTAACTTCCCCCGAGACGATGCTCTCGCCCAGGCCCCAGTTGGCGTTGATGATCACCTCATCGGTCGCACCCGTGACCGGGTTCACGCTGAAAGCAACCGCCGAGGCGTCCGCCGGGACCAGTTGTTGGATCAGCACCGCCACCCGGACCTGACCCGTGGCCAATCCCTGCTGCTTGCGGTATGCAACGGCCTGCTCCGAGCCCGCCGATTCCAAACACCGGGCTATCGCGTCCACCACCGCCGGCCCGCCGGTGATGTTCAGATAAGTCTCGTGCTGACCAGCGAAGGACGGGTCCCGCCCGTCTTCGTCCGCCGCGGAGGATCGTACCGCCACCGCCAGGTCGGGCATGGCAACCTTCTCCCCAAGGCTGGCATATGCTCCAATGAGACGCTCCCGCATCTCATCCGGCAGGTCGATCCATCGGCAGCCGCGTCGGACTCGCCGGACGCGAAGGCGGCCGTGGTGAGGCAGAAGCCCGGCGGCACCGTGTGGCCCGCGGCCAGCCGGCTCAGCTGCGCCGCCTTCCCACCCACCAGCGCCACGTCGTGACACGCGGCTTCACCTAGCCAGACAATGTCTGAACGATCCATGCAGCTTGCCCCCCAAGGCCATTGCGTGTGGCAGTTCTGCCTCGAACGCTCGCACCGGGCAAATCGAGTGCCGCCCGGCCTTCGCCCGCCTTTAGCCCTCCGGCTCCTCCGGCCACATCACCTCCGGATTCAGTATCCCCGCCGGGTCCATTTCTCGCTTCAGTGCTCGCATCCTCCCGATCGTCTCCCAGTCATACATCAGCGGCACGAACTCCTTTTTCACCAGTCCCAAGCCGTGCTCCCCCGAAAGCACCCCGCCCGCCTCGATCCCGATCCGCGCTATCCCCGCCATCACCTCCTTCACCTTCGCCACCTCCCCCTCATCCGCCGGGTCAAACACGATGTTCGGGTGCAACGTCCCGTCTCCCGCATGTCCGAACAGCGCGATCTCCAATCCCGTCTCCCGCGACAAATCCGTAATCGCCTCCACCACCCCCGGCAACTCCGTCCTCGGCACGCAGATGTCCTCCCCGATCTTTCCCGGTTTCAGCCGGGCCAGCGACGACGTGATCGCCCCCCGCGGTTCCCACATCGCCGCCGCCGCCGCCGCCGTCTCCGCCACCTTCACCATCAGCGCTCCCATCCTTTCCATCACTTCCCGCCCGGCCTCCACATCCGCCCGCACCGCCTGTTCTTCTCCATCGAATTCCACCAGCAACACCGCCCCCACCCCTTCCAGTCCCCGATCCCGCGCCGCCTGCACCGCCCTTATCGCCACCTCGTCCATGAACTCCAACCTGGCCGGCAGCAGGCCTTTCCCCAGCAGCGCCACCGTCGCCTCCGTCGCCGCCTTCGCCCCGTCGAAATGCGCCGCCATCGTCTTCGCCGCCGGCGGCGCCGGAAGCAGCCGCAACTTCAGCTTCGTCACGATTCCCAGCGTGCCCTCCGAGCCGATGAACAAGTCCAGCAAAGGCTCCGATCCCGTCCCCCGCTCCACCCGCACCAGTTCTCCCGAAGCCAGCGCCACCTCCAGTTCCACCACGTAATCCCGCGTCACCCCGTACTTCAGCGCGTGCGCCCCACCCGCGTTCGTTGCCGCGTTCCCGCCCAGCATCGTCACCGCCTGCGAAGACGGGTCCGGCGGATAAAACAGGCCCTCCAGCGCCGCTCGCGTTTGTAGTTCTCCCGTCGTCACCCCCGCCCCACACACCGCTTCCAGGTCCAGAACCGCGATTTCCGGCCCTTGCTTGAGCCGCTCCGTACTCAGCACGATCGCCGCCTCCGGCGGCACCGCTCCCGCCGCCAGGCTCGTCCCCCCCCCC
>CAUYYU010000204.1:0-4429 GCA_963577415.1 Chloroflexota bacterium | reverse complement strand
TCGTTATCTCGCGGAAACTCGATCACCCGCATCGAGGCCACGTCCGTCACCGTTGGTTCCACGTCGACCAGCGGCTCGAAATCCCGACCGCAGGAAGCCAGCCCGAACGCCACAACAACCCCGGCCAAAATCCACCGACAGACCCGCCTCACTTCGCCACGCTCCCCTTCAACCACCCTGGCGCCCACCAGTTCCACTCGCCCAGCAGCTTCATCGTCGCCGGCACCAGCAGCGTCCGCACGATGGTCGCGTCCACGAATATCGCGATCGCCGCTCCCAGCCCCACCGCCTTGATCAGCACGATGTCCGCGCTCACGAACGCCAGGCTCACCACTATCACCACCATCGCCGCGCTCGTTATCACCCGCCCGCTGCGTTCCAATCCCAGCGCCACCGCTTCCGTATTGTCGCTGCCGTCGTCGTGCGCCTCCTTAATCCGGGTCAGCAGAAAGACCTCGTAGTCCATGCTCAACCCGAACAACAGCGCGAACATCAACACCGGCAGCGTCGCCTCGATGTAACCCAGCGGCTCAAAACCCAGCAGGCCAGCCAGCCAGCCTTCTTGAAACACCAGTATCAGCGCCCCGAAGCTCGCCGCCAGGCTCAGTACGTTCACAAACACCGCCTTCAGCGGCAGCAGTACCGACCGAAACAGCACCAGCAGCACCAGGTAACTGACCAGCAGGATCACCCCCACTGCCTTCGGAAAATCTTCATAAAGTCGATCCGAGAAATCGCTCAGGCCCGCTGCGCCGCCGCCCACCAGCAGATCCAGACCGTGCCGGTCGCGGTATTCCCGAATCGCGTCCACCAGTTCCCGGGCTTCCGGCGACGACGCCGACGCCCTCGGCTCAATCGACATCACCGCGCTGTTTCCCCGCGTGAAGACCGCCGCGAATCCCGCCGCATACGGTTCCGTGATCCGGCCCGGCTCCGCGTAAAGCAGGTGATATTCAGCCAGCGTCAGTCGCGGATCGATGTTCACCGCGCTCCGCACCCGCGCCACCCGCTCGTCCGCCTCCAGCGCCATTCCCAGTCGATACATCGCCTCCAGCCCCTCCGGACCCAGCGCCCCATCCTCAAACCGCGCCACCACGAAACTCGACGCCACATGACCCACCCCAAACTCCCGGATCAGCAGCTCGTACGCCCGACGCGAGGGGCTGCTTTCCGTCAGTATCGAGGCATCCGGCGCGCTCACCCGGATTCGCAGCAGCGGCGCGCCCATAAGCAGCAAAATCGCGCCAACCACCAAGAAGACCAGCCCCGCGTGCCGCATCACCAGCCTCGCCAGCCTCGCCCAACCGTCCTGAATTCCCACACGTGGCCGCCATATGCGCCCCCGGTCGATATTCGAACCCAGCACCGCCAGGATCGCCGGTACCAGCGTGATCGCCGCCGCCACCGCGATCGCCGTCACCACCGTCCCCCCGATGCCGATAGATCGCAGCATCATGAACTCAAACATCGTCAACGAAGCCAGCCCAATCATCACCGCCATTCCTGAGAACAGCACCGCCCGCCCCGCCGTCGCCACCGTCGTCACCACCGCCGCCTGCGGCTCCACCCCCCGCCCCAACTCTTCCCGAAACCGGCTTACCAAGAACAGCGCGTAATCGGCTCCCAGCCCCAGCCCCACCAGCGTCACCACATTCAGCGCGAATACCGAAAAACTGGTTTCCTGGCCCAGCAGGAAAACCGCCGCCAGCCCCACGATTACGCTGATCCCGCCCGCCACCACCGGCACCCCCGCCGCCACCAACGAGCCGAACACCAGCAGCAGCGCCAGCAGCGCGAACGGCAGCCCGATCATCTCCGCCCGCCGCAGGTCGCTCTCGCTCGTCGCCTGGATATCCGTATAAAACGCCGCCGCCCCGGCCACGTGCGTTTCCAGCTCGCTCGCCCCCACCGCCGCCCGAATTTCCGGCACTACCTGGTGAGCCTCTTCCTCATCCAGATCAATCACCACCACCGCGTATGCCGTGCGCCCGCTCTCCGCCACCTGCGCCGGGTTGTCCCAGAACGGCAACACCGCTTGTACGTAATCAAGCTGCGTCAGCGGGTGCAACGCCAGCTCCGCCGCGCGCACGAACTCCGCATCGTCCGCCATCAACTCATCCGAATGGAACACGATGCTTATCGCCGAGCCCGGCAAGCCGAAGTCTTCCTGATAACGCTCGAACGCCGCGTCCGATTCCAGCCCGCCCCCTGAAATCCCACCCGCCCGCAGCACCTCCCCCACTCGCGGCGCCAGCGGCAGCGCCAGACCCGCGATCGCGATCCACACGCCGATCACGTACCAGCGCCGATGCGCCATCAACCGGCCCAGATTTTCCAGCAAAGTCAGAAACTCCGCGCCGGTCTTGGCGCCGCTCGGATCACATCAGGAAGCTCAGTCGCCCCCCGCGGTCACTCCGCCCCGAACAGTTGTACCCGCATCAACTCTGTCACTTACGCGATTAACCCTACCAACAGTTCCCACAAGGCTGCTGGCGGGATCGCTGCTGCGAGTCGGACCTCCTTCACCCGGCCGTCTTTAGCGGCGCCAATTCGGAGCTGAAGCTTCCCGAGGGCCCCGTGCGTGCGTTCTCCCGCAACGCGTGAGCGCCCGGCATTCGCCGGGCGCTCAACGGATCCCTTGACTCGCGGTCAGAGCACTAGTCGGAGCTGATAAAGCCCACCAGCATCTGCGCTTGCGTGCGCAGCACCTTGATGATCGCCGCCAGCGCGAACCCTATCCCCGTCAGGATGATCGCCAGACCCAGGAACTTGAGCAGAGGCAGCCAGGCTGCCTCTGCTCAAGTTCCCAGCTGCGCCAGCAGCGCCGAGCCTGCAGCCGCCGGATTCAGCTCAATGGCAATCGAGTGATTCCAGTAGTCCCCAGCCTGCTGCGACAGCACGATCGCTACAACCAGCGTCGCCATCAGCAGCATCAGCCCCATCATCATGAACAGCGGGGGCACCCGCGCCTCGCCCGGCGGTTTCGGAAACACAACCTCTCGATTAAGGGCCGTCTGCACCCGGTATCCCAGATGCCGCAGCGTCCCCAGGATCGTCGCCAGCAAGAACGTGATCCCTGCCAGGATCAGCCCCATGCCGAAGAACTTGAAGCCCGGAAGCCAGGCCTGGATGCCTTCTATCGACACCCTGGCGTCTACAAGCGTGCTCCCGGCCACGGCGGCCTCTCTGGTCGCCTTATCCGCCGAGAAATAATCGGCGGTCGTGTACGAGTTAACTATCCCGACAACAAATGCCACCACCACGATCATGAACCCGATCAGCAGCATGGGGCCCCACATCTTGCGTGCCATTTTTTGCATGCCAGTCATTCCGGCCGTTACTGCAATCTGCGCGCTAGCCATGATTCTCGTTCTCCTCTACGTTTCTCATTCGCTCCGGCTCAAACCGAAGCCACTAATTCTTCTTGGTCAGCCGGGGCACGACCTCGGAAAGCACGGCAGCTCGCACGCGCAACGTGTCGATGATTCCCCAGAGCAATACGCCGGTGCCCGTCAATATCGTCGCAAGACCCACGAATTTGAGCGGCGGCAATCGTCCCCTGGTCGGACAGGACCTGGTCGCCCGCCGCGGCCGCATCACGGATGCTCTTCGGATCGGTGTAATACCCGGACACCAGCGTCGCCACCACGATTCCGACGATTACCGCAACCGTCACTATCATCAGCCCTAGCAAGGTCACATTCTTTCCGACACCGAGTTGCCACGTGGTGAAGGTGGGGTCAACACTCACCCTTCTCTCTGTAGCCATGTTCCTACCATCCTCCTTACGTCTCGGACCGTCCGCCGGTCACCTCATACCCGCGTCCACGCTACGCCCGGTCCGAGCCCTACACTGTGGGATACCTAACATTTCTATCGTAATTCAAATATTTAATTAAGCTATTGTTGAGATAAGCAATAAGATTGCCGTGTCGCCGGCTCACCGGAGGAGATCCGTGTCGAGATCGATGAAAGCACCTGAAACAGAACGGGTGGCCCTCAAGCTCCTGGCCACCGCCCCCCGCGTCCGGAGCATGGTGACCCGCTTCCTACGCGACAACTACGAGCGGCTGGGAATGAACATCCAGGAATTCGACCTCATGCGCTATGCCGAAGGAACCGAGATTCGCATGAGCGATCTCGCCCCACTCATGTCGGTCACGCCTTCCGCCGTCACCAAGATCGTCGACGGGCTGGTGATCAAACGATTCGTCGATCGTTTCCAGGACACCAAAGACCGGCGCGTAAATCGGTTGCGACTCACGAAAATTGGTCGCTCGAAACTGGCCGAAGTGCGTTCCGTCAGTTCCGCCCACCTCGCCCGCCTCACCGAACTCCTACCCGTTGACGAACTCGCCAATCTGTCCGAAGGGCTCGACAGCCTCCTGCAGGCGATGAACGCGCAGGTTTCCTCGAGGGTCTAGACCCT
>CAUYYU010000203.1:0-4443 GCA_963577415.1 Chloroflexota bacterium | reverse complement strand
GGCGCATCACCGACCCGCGCATGGCGGAACGGACTCTGGCGGAGGGGCATGTGGACCTAGTGGGCATGACCAAGGCGCATATCGCCGATCCGCACCTGGTGAACAAGCTGTGGGAGGGGCGACCGGCGGAGATCAGGCCGTGCGTGCGCTGTCTGCATTGCCTGGAGATCGAGCCGGTCAACTGCATCTATAACCCGCTGACGGGCCGGGAGCGGGAATGGAGCGCGCCGGCACGGGCCGCCACCGGCAAACGGGTGGTGATCGTGGGGGCGGGCCCGGCGGGGATGGAAGCGGCGATCGCGGCGGCGGGGCGGGGCCATCGGGTGACGGTGCTGGAAAAAGCGGAGGTCATCGGCGGTCAGATATTGCTGGCGGGGGCGGGGAAGCTGCGCAGGAAGATGCTGGAGATCGCCGACTTCTACGAACGCCGGGCGCGGGCCGGCCTGTTCGAAGTGCGAACCGGGGTGGCGGCGGACGAGGCGACGGTAATGGAGTTGGATCCGGAGGTCGTGGTAATAGCAACGGGCTCGCGGCCGGTGCGGCCCCAGCTTGACAGGTTCGATTCGAAAAAAGTCTTGACCGTACGCGAGCTGCTGGAACGGGAGGCGCCGGCGGGAAAGCGGGTGCTGATCGTGGATCGCCTGGGTGGGCACAAGGCATTCGTGGCGGCGGACGTGCTGGCCGAGGCGGGATGCGAGGTCAAATACATCTCGCCGCTGAGCAAAGTGGGCGAACGGCTGGGCGCTCGCGACGGGGGAGTCCTCTACGAGAAACTCTCCGGGCGGGGGGTGGCGTTCGAGGCGGGTCTCGATATCGGCCGCGCCACGGACGACGGCATCGTGTTGAAGCAAGTGGCGACGGGTCGGGAAATTGACTACGGGCGGTTCGATGTGATGGTATTCGCGGTGGAGGAAAAGCCGGTCAACGAGCTGGGATCACTTCTCGGGACAATGGTGCCCCGGGTGGCCGTAATCGGGGCGGCGGACGGGAATCCCTCGATCAGGTCCGCCACCTTGGATGGCGCCCGCGTCGGCATGGACATTTAAGAAAGGGCGGATGGGATTGGCAGATAGAGCGGCGATGGTCGCGGTGGACACGGGCGGGACATTCTCCGACCTGCTGGCGGTGGACCCGGACGGCGTGTTGACGATAGCGAAGACGCTGAGCACGCCGAGTGATCCCTCGCGGGGAATTTTCGACGCCATCAAAAAGGGAGGGCTGGACCCGGGGTCGATAGCGCATTTCGTGCATGGGACGACGGTGGGCACGAACATGCTGATCGAACGGGCGGGATCGCGGGTGGGGCTGCTGACGACCGGAGGATTCCGGGACGTACTGCGAATCCAGCGGATAGACCGGCCGGAATCATTCGATCTGCACTGGATCAAGCCACGGCACCTGGTGGAACGGGCGATGAGCCTGGAAGTGCGAGAGCGAATCGGGGCGCACGGGGAGGTTGTAGAGGCTCTCAACGAAGAGGATGTGGCGACGGCGGTGGCCAGGTTGAAGGCCGAGGGGGTGCCGGCGATCGCGGTTTGTTACATGTTCTCGTTTCTCAACTCCGATCATGAGCGCCGGACAAGGGAGTTGATCCACGAGCTGTATCCAGAGGCGTACGTGTCGATCTCGTCGGAGGTATTTCCGCAGTGGCGGGAGTATGAGCGCTCGAGCACGACGGTGATCGACGTCTACCTCAAGCCCCGGATCGACGGGTACCTGACAAACCTGGAAAAGGAGCTGCGGGAGGCAGGGACGGGGGCGCCGCTGATCATGCGCAGCAACGGCGGCGTGATGACGACGGCGAACGCCCGGGAACAGCCAGTGACGATGATCAGAAGCGGCCCGGCGGGGGGAGTGATCGCGAGCCTGGAAGTGGGGGCGCTGCTGGGGATCGACTCGATCATCACGGCGGACATCGGAGGTACCAGTTTCGACGCCTGCCTGATAGCGGACAGCCGGCCAGCGATGACGAGCAGCACCGAGCTGGAATTCGGCATCCCGATCGCCACGCCGATGCTGGACATCCGGTCGATTGGAGCGGGCGGCGGCAGCGAGGCGTGGATCGATTCCGGGGCAATCTTGAAGGTGGGCCCGCGGAGCGCGGGGGCGGAGCCGGGCCCGGCCTCCTACGGACGGGGCGGCACGGTGGCGACGTCGACGGACGCGAACGTGGTGCTGGGCCGGCTGGATCCGGATTTCAAGCTCGGTGGAGAGGTCCAATTGGTCGAGGAGGCGGCACGGAAGGCGGTGCGGGAGGTGAGCGATCGACTGGATATGGGGCTGGAGGAGACGGCCAGCGGAATCCTGGAAATCATGAACAGCGGCATGGCGGAGACGATACGGTTGCTGACGGTGGACCAGGGACTGGACCCGAGGGAATTCTCACTGATCGCGTTCGGCGGGGCGGGTCCGTTGCACGGCGCGTATCTAGCGGAGGCGCTTGGCATGACGCGGGTGATAGTGCCGGTATACCCGGGGGTTTTCAGCGCGGCGGGATGCCTGATGGCCGACACCCGGTTCGATTACATGAAGTCGCGAATTACGCACGAGGACAATGTGGATCTCGCGATTATCGCCGCCGACTTTGAGGAACTTGAGGCCAGGGCCATCGGCGACTTCGAGCGAGAGGGGTTCGCGGAGCCGCCGCTGCTGACGCGCAGCATCGACATCCGGTACTCGGGTCAGAACTGGGAATTGGAGGCTTCATTGCCGGCGGGTGAGATCACGGCGGAGTCGATAGCCGAGGTACGGCGGGCGTTCGACAAGGAGCACGAGCGGCAGTTCGGGTGGTTTTTCCCGGAATCGAATTTCGAGCTGGTCAATTTTCGGGTGGTGGCGTCGCGGACGCGGGCGAGCGTGGGTTTGCCAGCCATAACCACCGGGCCGGCGCCCGATCCGGTGAAGATGGGCAGCGTCTATTTTGACGAGACTAGCGGACGGGTTGACACGCCGATCTATCGTCGCTCGGACCTGCATGCTGAGAATGAGATAGCGGGGCCGGCGATCGTGGTGGAGGATGTCTCCACGACGCTGGTGCCGCCCAACTGGACCGCCCGGGTCGAGGGCCACGGACATATCATCATGGAGGCCAGCCAGAATGGGAACTGAGCGACAGAACGGGGGCGGCGGACCGGACCTCCAGATCGACGACCCGGTGGTGCTGGAGGTGGTTCGGAACTACCTGATAAGCACGTGTGAGGAGATGGGACTGGCGATGTTGCGCACGTCGTATTCGACGATGTTCAACGAGGCGAAGGACTTCTCGTGCCTGCTTTTTGACACGTCGGGCGAGATGCTGGCGATGGGGGACTTTTGCCCGGCACACATCGGCGCGATCGTGCACACGGTCGAATGGGCGATCAAGGAAGTGGGTCCGGAGAATATGGATCCCGGGGACGTGATCCTGCATAACGATCCATATCGAGGCGGCTGCCATCTGCCGGAATTCATGACCCTGAATCCCTGTTTCCACAATGGGGAAATCGTGGCCTATGCGGCGAACATCGCCCACATGACGGACATCGGCGGGATGGTGCCGGCGGCGTTTGGGGACACGCGCAACATCTTCCAGGAGGGGCTGCGGCTGCCGCCGATCAAGATCTACAAGAATGACCAACCGGTCGAGGACATCTTCGCCATCATCACGTCCAATGTTCGCACTCCCGTCGTCTCCCGTGGCGATCTCATGGCGATGGTGGGATCGACATACCTGGCGGAGCGGCGGGTATTGGAGCTGATCGAGAAACTAGGCAGGGCGAAGTTTCAGGCCCTGGGCAAGGAAATCAAGGACAACTCGGAGGTCCTGATGCGGCAGGCCATCAGCCGCATGCCGGACGGCGAGTACACGGCGGAGGGCTGGATCGAAGACGATGGCGTGATCGCGGACAAGCCCTACAAGTTCGTGGCGACGGTGGTCGTGCGAGGGGATGAGATTCTGATCGACTACACGGGCTCGGACCCGCAGGCGGCGGGGGCGATCAACCAGTCGTTCGGGACAACGGCATCGGCGACCTACGCGACGATCTTCCACATGATCGAGGAGGACATCCCGAAAAATCACGGGGTGTACCGGCCGATCAGCCTGGTGGCGCCGCCGGGAACGGTGGTGAACGTGAACTATCCGGGATCGTGCGTAGGCGGGAATTCGGACACCTACCCGAACACGATGGCGGTGATTTTCGCGGCGTTCTCGAAGATGACGGACCGGAGCTCCGCGGCGGACGGCGGCACCAGCGGGTTGCTGGGTTTCTACGGAAATTCGATCAATACGGGGGAGCCGTTCGTGGTGCTGCACATCGAGGGAATGGGTTGTGGCGGCCGCGAGGACGCCGATGGCAACGACGCGATGGTGACCAAGAACGGCAACTGCCTGAATTCGCCGTGCGAGGTCCTGGAAACGCGCTACCCGGTGCGGATCGAAGAGTACCGGATGGCTCCGGGCAG
>CAUYYU010000202.1:0-4465 GCA_963577415.1 Chloroflexota bacterium | reverse complement strand
CGGGAGAAGGTGATAGGACGATGAAAGCCATCATGTTGATGTTCGACTCATTGAACCGACACATGCTGCCGAGCTACGGCTGCGATTGGGTGAAGACCCCCAACTTCGATCGCCTCGCCGCCCGCACCGTGCAGTTCCAGAACTCCTACGCCGGCAGCCTCCCCTGCATCCCCGCCCGACGAGAACTGCACACCGGCCGATACAACTTCCTGCATCGGGGCTGGGGACCGCTCGAGCCCTTCGACGACTCCATGCCGCAGATACTCAAGGAAAACGGTGTCCATTCCCACCTGGTCACCGACCATCAGCATTACTTCGAGGACGGCGGCTCCACCTACCACCAGCGCTACCGCACCTGGGAGTTCAGCCGCGGCCAGGAAGGCGACAAGTGGATCGGCCAGATCGACGCCCCGGAAATCCCGCCCGTCGAGGCCACCAAGGGCGATCCCATGTGGACCCAGGACTGGATCAACCGCTCCCACATGACCAGCGTAGAAGACCAACCCCTGGCCAAAACCTTCGACAAGGCTCTCAAGTTCATCAAGCGCAACGCCCACGCCGACAGTTGGTTCTGCCAGATCGAGTGCTTCGACCCCCACGAGCCATTTTTCAGCCAGCAGAAATACAAGGACCTCTACCCCCACGACTACGACGGCCCGCACTACGACTGGCCGCCCTACGACGAAGTCACCGAGTCCCCCGAAATCGTCCAGCACATGCGCTACCAGTACGCCGCCGTGTTGAGCATGTGCGACGAGTACCTGGGCAAGCTCCTCGACCTCATGGACGAGCAGGACATGTGGGATGACACCATGCTCATCCTCAACACCGACCACGGCTACCTGCTCGGCGAGCACAACTGGTGGGCCAAGCTGCGCATGCCCTTCTATCAAGAGCTCGTGCACACCCCGCTGCTGATCTGGGACCCGCGCTCGGGCCGCCGCGGAGTGCGCTGCGAATCCCTCGTGCAGACCATCGACCTGCCCGCCACCATCCTCGAGTTCTTCGGCCTCGACCGACCGAAGGACATGCAGGGACTACCGCTGCGCGACGCCCTCGCCGGCGACGCCCCGGTGCACGACGCCGTGCTCTTCGGGGTAATGGGCGGCCACATCAACTGCACCGACGGGCGCTACGTCTACATGCTGGCGCCGGACGCCGGCAACCAGCCGCTCAACAACTACACCCTGATGCCCATGCATATGCAGAACATGTTCACGCCCGACAACCTGAAAGACGCGGTGATGGCCGAGCCCTTCGACTTCACCAAGGGCTGTCCGGTCATGAAGATCCCCACCTGGCGATTCCCGCACCAGCAAACCGTGGCCGACGACGGCCCCGGCCAGTTCGAGACCGCCCTCTACGACATCAAGGACGATCCCCAACAGATGGCGCCCTTCCGCGACGAGAAGATCGAGGCCATGATGACCGACCACATACTGCGCTTGATGCGGGAGACCGACGCCCCGGACGAGCAATACGAGCGCATGGGTCTCACCGCGGCGGTCCCTGGGTAGGCGCGAGCCGGATAATGTCCCCATGACCGACTCCGAAGAGAGCCGGGATCGGCCCCGCCTCTACCGCAGCGAGGAAGACCGCACCCTCGGCGGCGTCGCCGCGGGGATGGCCCATCACTTCGACGCCGACCCCATAATCGTCCGCCTGCTGTGGGTCCTGCTGGTTCTGCTCGGCGGAATCGGAGTACCCGCCTACATCCTGCTCTGGATCGTGTTGCCCCCTTATTCGCGGGTCTACGGCGAATCGGACTCCGCCGCTTCCTCAGCCAGCCAGACTCCGCGTCCCGCTGGAAATCAGCGCTCGCCTTTGCGCACGGACCTGGTAATTGGCGGAATCCTCATCGTGCTCGGAGTCTTGCTGCTTATCGGCAACATCAACGTCGGGCCCGGCTGGAACATCTTCGGCCGGCTCTGGCCGCTGCTGCTTATCGCCCCCGCCGCCGCGATGATCGCGCCCCGGCGCGGACGCTGGCCCCCCACCGGCGTGTTGCTCGTCGGCGGCGTCATCCTGACCGTCGGCGCCATCAGCCTCATCGGCAGCCTGAACATATGGTGGGGTTACGGCGCCTGGGGCCGCCTCTGGCCGCTCATCCTGATCGTTATCGGCGCCGCCTTCATCATCCCGCGCCTCCGCCAGGACGGCTAACGCCGGGCCGAAAAAAACCACCTCCGCAGATGCCCCGGACTGCCAGTCGCCCGGGCCGCCGCCCGCCACCCCCTCCATCAGCACGTTCTGCGACAGAAAAACCTCCCCGTCGATCCGTCCGATCAGGACATAACGTCCCGGTTTCGACGGGACCGAAAAACTGACGCTCAGCTCGAACGTAGCTCCCGAACGCATGAAGGGTGGGGGCAAGAAGGTCTGCGCGGACGCCGTGACCGCGATCTCGTTCGCGTCTTCGAATCCCAGGCTCAGTTGCCGCCGGCCGGCGTCACCCGCCGGAACCCAGGGCTCCGGCCCCGGATTGCCGATCTCCAACGGCACGCTCACTCTGGTTCCCGCCGCAGCGACCTGCGTCCGCACCCTCCCGTCCAGGTATGCCCAGCCCAAGGCGGTCGCCGGTGCGGTGGCGTCCAGCTCGTAAAGTGTGACCCCGCTGGAATTGACCACCGTCGCGACCAGCGGATGCCCGGCCAGCCCCACCCACGCCGCCGCGTCGTCCTCGATCAGTCTGTCGTGGACGATCACGATCCGACGTACCCCGGCCACCCGCAGCGCCGCGACCGTGCCGTCCATCTCGGCGGAAGACATCCCCACGATCGCGCGATCGTACCCGTCCAGCACCGGCCAGCGCTCCCACAAATAGCCGTAAACCAGCGGGCCGTTTCCGGCGAGCGTGTTGATCCAGACGCGGGCCTGCAAGTCGGCCTCCCGGGTGATCGGCAGAATCAGCGTCGGACCGCGAGAGCCGGACTCCAACACCGCCAGCAGATCGCCATCCACCGGTGCCGGAGCCGTGGGCAGCGGCGTTGGAAACGACTCCACCAGAACCAGAACGGCCGCGATCGCCCCGAACGACCACGCCGGAAGCTGGCTCGCCGGGAGCCGACCCGTCGGGCGCCACGCCAGCCGGTGAATCGCCATCGCCGCCAGCATCGCGAGCGCGAAATTCAGCAGCAGGACGTACAACGGAAGCGCCCCCAGCAGCAGATCGGACGAGAAAAGAGCCCCGCCGGAACCGAAGAAGATGTTGCCGCTGAAGAACTCATCCCGTGCATGGAGCAGCGCAAACCGCTCCCACTCGAGCGTCGAAAGGACGAACAGCGGATCGCCCCCCTCGAAACGGGCGTCGATCTCCAATGTCAGCCTGGCGACAAGCGGAAACGTGAACGCCAGCGTCACGGCGACATACGCCACGAGCGCCACGACGTCGGGTCGGGGCAGGGGACGGACAACCGGCATCGCGATCGAGCGAAATCGGGCGCGGGATATTCGAATCAGCGCACTGCCAGCGCCCTCCCGAACGGCAAGCCCACGAAGCGCCACTCCGCCCAAGAAAGATACGGCCGCACTCAGCGCCCGCCGCGCCCCCGCCAGAACGTAGCCAGCCGCCCCCACAAACAACCGCCCAACCGCCCTGAGCCCACGCCGAAAACGCGACGGCCGCCGGCGGTGCGTAAGCCGCTGCGAGGAGTCAGGTGGACGCCGACGCATCAAGCGACCCCGGCAAACGTTTCGATGGCCCGCATGGAAGCGATCCCCCCGGGCGGAGCGGCAGTGTTGCCGCCAGCGCCAGTATGAGCGATCATCTGCGTACCCGCCAGCCACATCTGGGAGGCGGGGATCGTCGATCTGTCAGGCTTACTTTCAATCCGGGAGCGTAACTTGGGCTGGTCGGTAGTTCGAAAGACAGGACTGACTTTTCACCGGCCCCAATTGTCGGTAAAGGGCTTCACCCTTCTCAGCCCCATCGCTGGCGATTCATCATTCCTGCTCGACATGGGCGGCCAGATCGTCCACCGCTGGCGTTACCACGGCGTCACCCCGCAGTACGCGCAGTTACTGCCCGGCGGCAATCTGCTCATGATCGGCATAGAGCGCCGGTTCGGGCGGCCGTCATCCGATGCGCCCATCGACCCGCCACCCCCGCTCAAGGAGCACGTCCGCCGCCTCGGCGGCGACGCTTCAATCATCCAGGAGTACGACTGGGACGGAAATTTGGTGTGGGAATACAAGAACGAACTGATCCACCACGACTTCGTCCGCCTTGAAAACAGCAACACCATGTTCCTGGAATACGTCGACATCCCGCCCGACATCGCCCGCCAGGTGAAAGGCGGTTTCAAGAAGCCTCGCGAGAAGCTGCCCCCGCTCGTCGGCGATGACATCGTCGAGATCGACCCGGCCGGAAACGAAGTCTCCCGCCTCCGCACCTGGAAAATGCTGGACCCGAAAAAAGACCGCATCTGCCCGCTGGAACGGCGCTGGGAGTGGACCCACGGCAACG
>CAUYYU010000201.1:0-4487 GCA_963577415.1 Chloroflexota bacterium | reverse complement strand
GAGTGCACGAATACATCGTCGACATCGTGCGATCCACGCGTGAGCACTCCGACATTTACCTGGGCGCCAGCACCCGCGCCAGCCTTGCCCTCTTCCGGGGATCGCAGGTCATGGCCAGTTTTCGGAGCCGTGACTATGTGGTCCCAGACGACGTTAAGGCCCTGGCCGGCGACGTCCTAGCCCACCGCCTGATCGTGAGTCCGGCGGCCCGTATCCGCAATCTTGACACCCGCGACACTGTGGGTGAGATCCTGGACTCGATGCCCGTTCCCGGAGCGACCGCCGCATGACTCCATTGGATATGCCAGGCGTCTACATCGACGCCATCCCCGGCTGGGGCTGGTGCGGCGTCATGGCAGGCGCCGACGGCCTGCTGGCCGCGAGCGGCGGCCTGTCCAAGGAAGCGGATTGCCGCCGTGAGCTCAGGGATGCCATCCCGTGCGACTGGATTCCGGACTCCGCCGCGGCCGCCGGCGGACTGGCATATCTCCACGCCGCGCTCACCGGTGAGCCTCCCGAGATTCCTGAACTCGAGCTGAGAGGCACGACCTTCGAAAATAACGTCTGGCGCGCTCTCGGTCGCGTGCCGCGGGGAGCCACCACGACCTACGGCGATATCGCCGCCGGTCTTGGGCTCGCAGCCGGGCACGCCCGCGCCGTGGGTCGCGCCGTCGGCGCCAATCCACTCTGGGTCATCGTCCCCTGCCACCGGGTCATCGGACAGGACGGCTCCCTGACCGGCTATGCCGGCGGGCTCAAGCTGAAGCAACGCCTGCTGAACCTGGAGGCAGTCGCCCTGGTTTTTTAAGCGGGGCGGCGGCCACCTGACCTGGAGTCCGCGGTTGCTGGATCAGCCGGAGTCTGCTGCCCTGGCTACTCGGTGCCGTTCCCCCCGGCCCGACCTTGCGAGCGGTGCTCGTCGATGTGCTCATCCGAATAGAAGCCCGTTTCATCGCCACGAAATACCGTTACGTAAAATTCTTCCCGGCTCGTCTCCGCCGATATCACCAGCTGCTCGTCGATCTCGCAGACCAGATCAAGCACGTCGACTTCATCGAAGTCCTGAAGCATGATCAGAGTCGCGTATGACGACTCCACCCCGTAATGTAGGTCCAGTCGGCCTATAGGCCTACCATCCAGTCGCACCAGGAATCCCTCGGAGTTCGAGGTTCGGTACTGTCGCAGGAAATTCACACTGGCCGTATTCAAGGTCACTCCTCAGTCAAAATCGAGGCCGATATCGAGGGCTCTCACCGAATGGGTCAGCGACCCAATCGAAATGAAGTCGATACCAGTCTTGGCGATCTCGCCTACATTATCCAGGGTCACCCCGCCCGACGCCTCCAATTTCGCCCGTCCCCTGCCACGCGCTACCGCGTCGTGCAGTTCCGCCGGTGTCATATTGTCCAGCAAGATCCACTCCACTCCCAGCCCGAAGCATTCGTCAAGCTGGGCGAGCGTGTCGCACTCCACCTGAATCCGGGCGCTCCCGGCCGGGACTGCATTACGGGCCCGCTCCACCACCGCCCGCAACGATCCCGCCGCGCGGATGTGGTTGTCCTTGATAAGCACCGCGTCAAAGAGGCCGAAGCGGTGATTGACGCCGCCTCCCATCTTCACAGCGTACTTGTCCAACGCCCGCATGCCCGGAACCGTCTTGCGCGTGTCGAGAATACGGGCTGATGTGCCCTCGACCGCCTTCACGAATTCTGCAGTGGCGGTCGCTATGCCCGACATCCGCTGGAGGAAGTTGAGGGCTATGCGCTCCGCAGTCAGAATGGACGCGGCCCGACCGCGCACGCCGGCCACCACCTCTCCCACATTCACCACGGCGCCCTCAGGAATCTTCAATTCCACTTTCACCTCGCCACCGAACTGGAGCGCCGCCGCGAAGACCTTCAGGCCCGCCACCGTCCCGGGCTCCCTCGCCACTGCCCTGGCCGAGATTCTCGTGGCGTCATCGACGCAGGCGGACGTGGTCAGATCGCCATCCCCCACGTCCTCGGCGAAGGCCATCGCCAGCACCCGATCGATGATTTCCGCGTCCAGCCCGTCGCCTGTCCTGTCGATCATGGCGCTCCCACCGCCAGCGGCGCCGGCTCCGCTATCTGGAAGAAGGTCGATCGCGCCAAGTCTGGATCGATCTTCGGGAAGTCCATCCGGTAGTGTGTGCCACGACTTTCCGGTCTTCCCAGGGCCGCATGAGCGGCGAAGAGCGCGACGAGGTTGAGGTTCGCGTCCTCCACCGCTCCTCGGTTCAGACCATCGAGCGTGCCTAATCCCTCCCCGAGCCGGGTCGCCGCCTCCTTCAATCGATCGCTGTCCCGCAGCATGCCCACATCCTCCCACATCAGCTCCCCGATCTCGTCCCTCGTCATCCGGCCTGCATCCAGATTTCGCGGTGGGCCCAGGGTCGAAGCCGGCACCGGATCCGGCCACGCTGTCTCAGGCCCCACCGCTACCGCAACTACCCGGGATGCGAACACCACCGCTTCCAGCAGCGAGTTGCTGGCCAGTCGATTCGCGCCGTGGACTCCGCTATGGGCCACCTCTCCGCAGGCATAGAGTCCCGGCGCCGAAGTCCGTCCCGATACATCCGTCGCAATTCCTCCAATCAGGTAATGCGCCGCCGGCGCCACCGGCACCCGATCCCGATCCAGATCGAACCCGTGATTTCGTAACGACCGCGCCAGTCCAGGGTACCGTTCGCTGGCGATGCCTTCGTCAAGCTCGGTGGCGTCCAGGAAGACGGAACCCGGGCCGGATTCCTCCAGCCGCCACAGAATCGACCGGGACACGATGTCGCGGGGAGCCAGCTCGCCGCGGTCGTCGGCCGTCAGCAGGAACCGGCGCCCGAAGCGGTCCACGATCTTGGCGCCCGCCCCTCGCAGCGCCTCGGATAGCAAGAACGGGGGCGCGCCAGGAATGTCCAGGGCGGTGGGGTGGAACTGGACGAATTCCAGCCCACTGACCACTGCTCCGGCGCGAATAGCCGCCGCCACCCCGTCCGCTGTCGCGATCGCCGGGTTGGTGGTCCTTTTGTAAAGCATCCCGGCCCCGCCGGTCGTCAGCACCACCCGCCTAGCCCGGATTTCCCGCAGCGCGGTCTCGCCCTCCACCAGCGCCAGCACTCCCCGGCAGCGACCGCCCTCCATGATGAGGTCCACCACCAAGGCGTGCTCGACGAGTTCGACCTCCGCCTCTCGCGCGGCGCGAGTCAACGCCGACTGAATCTCCACGCCGGTCTCGGCCCCGGCCGCGTGCAATACCCGGGCGACCGAATGCGCGCCCTCCATTCCCCGCAGAAACTCTCCCTCGGCCTCGTCAAATCTGACTCCGGTCTCGATCAGCCTTCTGACCGCAGCCGGACCCTCGTCCACCAGTACCCGCACAACCTCTTCGTCGCAGAGACCGGCCCCGGCGGCGATCGTATCCTGAAAGTGCAAATCCGGGTCGTCGTCCACTCCCGAAGCCACCGCGATACCGCCCTGGGCATAGTAGGTATTGGTCTCCGTCAGGCCCGACTTGGTGAGCACCATCACCCGGCCATGCTCCGCCGCCAGCAGCGCCGTCTGCAGCCCGGCGATGCCGCTGCCCACGATCACGAAATCAAGCTTGTCCGACACGGAACTAATCCGCCTCCGCGTGACTGAGCTGCCCGAGCACCGTCTCCGCCACATCCAGCGACCGGTCGATGTCCGCGCTATCCAGCCAGCCCAGATGGCCGATCCGAAACACGGAATTCTTGAGGTGGGCCAGACCGCCGCCAAACACGGTGTCGTGCTCCCGACGGGCGATGTCGCGAAATTCCACCGCGTCCACATCCGGCTGGAGCTTCACCGCCGTGACCGTATCCGACGCGACGGTCCCGCGGGGAAAGAGGGAAAGTCCCATGGCACGAACCCGCCGGCGAACGCCCTCGGCGGTCTGATGGTGCCGGGCATAGACCGATTCCATACCTTCGGCTTCAAACTGACGCAGGGCCAGCCGCATCGCGTAGAACGCCGGCAGCGCGGGTGTCCACGGGTATCGACCCTGGTCGGCGGCGTCGTTTAGCGCCTTCAGATCGAAGTAAAAGCACGGCAGGCCGGCCGATTTCTGAAATCGCCAGGCGCGCGCGCTGACCGCGATCATCGCCAACCCCGGCGGCGCCATCCAAGCTTTCTGGGAAGCGCTGTAGACGACATCGATTCGCCACTCATCGGTGCGGACAGGTATTGCCGCGGCCGAACTCACCGCGTCCACGATGAACAAGACATCGCGGTCACCGAGCGCCGCGCCGATCGCCGCCAGGTCCTCGGTGACTCCGGTGGACGTTTCGTTGTGGGTGACAAAGAGTCCGCGATGACCGCCGGCATCCAGTCGACTCACGATCTCCGCTGAGTCAACCCCCGTCCCCCATTCCACGTCCAGAACCTCCACATTGAGGCCAAAGGCAGTGGTGAGCGAGACGGCTCGATTGGCGAATACCCCGCCACGCACCACCA
>CAUYYU010000200.1:0-4535 GCA_963577415.1 Chloroflexota bacterium | reverse complement strand
ACAGAATCTCACGCATGAACTCGCTCTCCGCGGTGGATTTCTAGTTGGGGCCGGCGGCGCCGGACCTGATCACGTTCAGCGCGGAGCCGGCCCATAGCCAGGCTATCTGGTCGGCGTTCAGGGTGTGCAGAAGGGCAATTGTGTCCGTGGACCCGTCCGCATGGTTGAGTACCGCGGTGATCGGCCGGCCGGGCGCTAGGCCGTCCAGGTCGGCGAAGTCCACTCGGTCCTCCACCTGGATCTTGCCGTAGTCGGCCGGATCGGCGAACGTGAGCGCCAGAACGCCTTGCTTCTTCAGGTTGGATTCCGCGATCCGGGCAAAGCTACGGGTGATGACGGCGGCTCCACCCAGTAAGCGGGGCGACATGGCCGCGTGCTCGCGGCTGCTGCCTTCGCCGTAGTTCTCATCACCCACCGCTATCCAGCTGAGTTCGGCCTGCTTATAGGCTCGCGCGATCGCCGGAAGCTGTTCGCCGGTTTCGCCACTGATGTGGTTGAACCCCGTCCCCGGCTCGTCGGTGAACACGTTGTTGGCGCCGATGTACATGTTCTCGCTGATGTTGCTGAGGTGCCCGCGAAATCTCAACCATGGCCCGGCCGGAGAGATGTGGTCGGTGGTGCACTGGCCCTGGGCCTTCAGTAGCACCGGCATGTCCTGAAACTGGTCGATGGTGCGGGGATCGAACGGATCGAGAGCTTCCAGGCGTTTGCTCGCCGGGTCGATGGTTATGCTCGCGCCGCCCCCGTTGGTCGGCGGGTCGATGTATCCATGGCCGCGACCGGTAAATCCGTCGGCGGGAATGTCCGGAGCCAGGGCCGGCGGCTTCAACTTCACCGACGAGCCTCCATCGGTTTCAATTTCGTCGGTCAGCGGATTGAACGTCAGCCGGCCCGCCAGCGCGAAAGCGACGGCGATTTCGGGGCTTGAGATGAACGCCTGGGTGCCGGCGTTGCCGTCGTTGCGGCGAGGGAAGTTGCGGTTAAACGACGTGATGATCGAGTTGTCCTTGGGAACGCTGCCGCCGTCAGCGATCTCGTCCCTCCGCCACTGGCCGATGCAGGGGCCGCAGGCGTTTGCCAGGACCTTTCCGCCGATCGCCTCCAGCGCTCCCAGATGGCCGTCGCGGTCGATGGTGGCTCGCACCATTTCCGAGCCCGGGGTCACCAGCATCATGGTCTTGCTGCTCAGGCCGGCCGCGGCCGCCTGGCGAGCGATGTCCGCCGCGCGAGTGACATCCTGGTACGAGGAGTTGGTGCAACTTCCGATCAGCGTGGCCGAGAGTTCCTCGGGATAGCCTTCGCGTCTGACTTCGGCCGCGAACTCGGAAATCGGGCGAGCGAGGTCGGGGCGGTGGGGTCCGACGATGTGCGGCTCAAGGGTAGACAGGTCGATATCGATGACCCGATCGTAAAACTTCCCCGGGTCTTCCAGGACTTCGGCGTCGGGCGTGAGCAGGTCCGCGTTCGCCTCCGCGAGGTCCGCCAGCGCTTCCCGTTCCGTGCTGCGCAGATAGGACGCCATTCGGTTGTCGAACGGGAATATCGATGTAGTCGCCCCAAGTTCGGCGCCCATATTGGTTATCGTCGCCTTGCCGGTGCAGGATATTTGCTCGGCGCCCGGACCGAAGTATTCGACGATGCGATTAGTCCCGCCCTTGGTCGTAAGAATTCCCGCCACCCGCAGGATGACGTCCTTCGGAGCCGTCCAGCCACTCATTTCGCCCGTTAGGCGCACCCCGACGATTCCGGGATTCGGTATCTCGAGCGAAAATCCGACCATCACGTCCACCGCGTCCGCTCCGCCCACTCCGATCGCCGCCATGCCCAGTCCTCCGGCGTTCGGGGTGTGACTATCGGTGCCGATCATCAACCCGCCCGGAAACGCGTAATTCTCCAACAGAACCTGGTGGATGATCCCCGCGCCCGGATCCCAGAATCCCAATCCATAGCGGGTGGACACTGATTTGAGGAATGCGTACACCTCATTGTTTTCGTTGAGCGCCGTTTGCAGGTCAGTGTCGGCCCCGACGTGCGCGCGAATCAGATGATCGCAGTGAACCGTCGTCGGAACGGCTGAAGATTCGCGCCCCGCGAGCATGAACTGAAGCAACGCCATCTGGGCGGTGGCGTCCTGGTGGGCCACCCGGTCGGGCCGCAGTTGAACGTAGGCGCCCCGATCCAGGTCCTGCCCGTCCGGGTCTTCTAGGTGGCCGAAGACGATCTTCTCCGTCAGCGTCCACGGGCGTCCGAGCCTGCCCCGGACGACATCCAGATTTCGACGCATGCGCTCGTAGATCTTGCCGACGAATTCGGGCGTGGAATCGATCCTCGACATGTAAGACAACCTTGCGGGGGATAGCGCGATTCAGGGACGGACCGTCGCCGGTGTCGGCCATCGGAGTATTGAGATAATCAAGTGTAGTGCGATGAGGCGGCGCGGTCGTGAGGCAGTTTAAGCGCGCTCCTGGGGTCGCCTTAATTCGGCGCACGCCCCGCCGGTCAATAGATTTACAAGCAAGTGCCCCCGCTTTCGGCTAAATTGACCCACCGCTAACGCTCAATTTAACGCTCAATTATCGACGACCGCGAGCGAGACTCATCAAGACCCGATGAAAATCCACGAATACCAGGCGCGTGATTTATTCGCCGCCGCGGGCATCCCGGTGCCGCCCGCGCACGTAGCGACCACACCGGCGGAGGCGAGGGCGATCTCCGCTGAATTTGACGTCCCGGTGGTCGTTAAGGCCCAGGTTCTCACCGGCGGCCGCGGCAAAGCTGGTGGGGTCAAGCTGGCGGCGAACCCTGACGAAGCCGAGTCCGCCGCCCGAGAAATCCTGGGGATTGATATTCGCGGCTTCAAGGTGGAAAAGGTGCTGGTGGCGGTGGCCTCCGACATCGCTAAAGAGATCTATCTCGGAGCCATCGTCGACCGGCGAACTAAGTCCGTTCTACTGATGGCCAGCGCCGAGGGTGGGGTGGAAATCGAGGAGACCGCCCGGACCAACCCCGAGGCGATAATCAAGGCGCCGACGGACCCGGCAACCGGGCTGGCGTCCCATCAGGCCCGCGCCATTGGATTCCGACTCGGTCTCGACTGGCCGCAGGTTCGCCAGTTCGACAACATCGCCCGTCGCCTAGTGCGGGCGGTCGTTGATCTGGATGCTTCGTTGGCCGAGATCAATCCGTTGATAGTCACGCCCGAGGGCGAACTGCGCGTCATCGATGCCAAAGTGACCATCGATGACAGCGGGGTGTTCCGACACTCCGCTCTGGCCGAACTGCGAAATCCGGAGGAGGAAACCGGTCCGGAGCGGGATGCCCGCGAGGGCGGGATCAGCTACGTAAAGCTAAGCGGCAATATCGGCTGCATGGTCAACGGAGCTGGGCTGGCGATGGCGTTGCTGGACGTGATCCAACTCCATGGCGGCGAGCCCGCGAACTTCCTGGACGTGGGCGGTGGCGCCGATGCCGATCAGGTGTGCACGGCCATGGAGATCATCCTGGCCGATCCGGCGGTGGAACTGGTCCTCGTCAACATTTTCGGGGGCATCACCCGCTGCGATGACGTGGCCAGGGGGGTGGTGGCCGCCACGAGCCAACTTTCACGATCGGTTCCCCTGGTCGTCCGGCTCGTCGGCACGAACGAGGAAGAAGGCCTGCGAATCCTGAAGGAAGCCGGCATCTCCGCGCACCGGGACATGGTCGAGGCCGTAAAGGCGGCCGTCGCCGGGGTGTCGGCGTGAGCATTCTGATCGACGCCCACACCAGGGTGCTGGTGCAGGGGATCACCGGGCGGCAGGGATCATTTCACACGAACTTGATGCTGGAGTACGGCGCGAAGGTGGTAAGTGGGGCGGTGCCGGGACGTGGCGGGCAGGTGGAACACGGGGTGCCGGTATTCCACACAGTCGCCGAAGCGGTCGCGGAGACTGAGCCAAACTGCGGAATCGTTTTCGTGCCCGCGTCCGCCGCCGCCGACGCGGTGGCGGAGCAGGTGGAGGCAGGGATCGACCTGATCGTCTGCATCACCGAGGGCATTCCGGTACTTGACATAATCCCGATATATCATCGCGCCAAGGCGGCCGGAGTGCGACTGATCGGTCCCAACTGCCCCGGCCTCATTACACCGGGAGACGCGGTCAAGGTGGGGATCATGCCCGGGCAGATTCATGTCCCCGGTCCGGTGGGGCTGGTGAGCCGGAGTGGTACGCTGACCTACGAGGTCGTCCAGGCGCTTACCGACGAGGGGCTCGGGCAGTCAACGTGTGTCGGCATCGGCGGCGACCCGGTCATCGGGACGAATTTCATTGACTGCATGCGGATGTTCGAGGACGATCCGGCGACCGAGGGGATCGTGGTGATTGGCGAAATCGGTGGCAGCGACGAAGAGGAGTGCGCCGAATTCATAGACCGGGAGGTGAATAAGCCGGTCGTCGCGTTTGTCGCCGGACGGGCCGCTCCGCCGGAGAAGCGGATGGGGCATGCCGGGGCGATCGTTTCGGGCGGATCGGGCGCCGCCCAGGCCAAGATTGACG
>CAUYYU010000199.1:0-4536 GCA_963577415.1 Chloroflexota bacterium | reverse complement strand
GTCGATCTATTACGGTCTCGTCACCGCCCTGTTCACCTACGGCATCTGTATTCCGCTGGGGATCCTCAAGGCGATCAAGCACCGAACCCGCGTGGACAACCTGACCTCAATTATCATCTTCATTGGCTATGCGGTCCCGGGATTCGCGTTGGGCGCGGTCCTGAGCAATCTCCTCGCTGTGCAATGGGAGCTGTTTCCGCTCGGGGGGTTTCAGTCGGCTGAGGCGGCGGGGCTGTCTGGGTTGGCAAGCCTTCTCGACGTTGCCTGGCATTCGGTCCTGCCGCTCGTCGCCTATCTGGCGGGATCATTCGCCGTGACGACCATGTTGATGAAGAACAGCCTGATCGAGAATATGAGCGCCGACTACGTCAAGACGGCACTGGCGAAGGGGCTGCACTGGCACCGCGCCGTCTTCGTGCACGCACTCAGGAATTCCCTGATCCCGATGGCGACGAGCATCGGCGGGCTCCTGGGCATCTTCCTGACGGGCAGCTTTTTAATTGAACGGGTCTTCAATATTCAGGGCGTCGGCCTCCTCGCCTTCGAAGCGATCCAGGCACGAGACTTTCCGGTTGTCCTCGGGTTTCTGGTCATTTCCAGCGTCGTGCTGATGATGGGCAACCTGGTCTCCGACTTGGCTGTCGCCTTCGTGGATCCTCGGGTCAGGTTCGAGTAGCGGAATGCCGTGGTTTACGCTCGATCCGCTCACGCGGCGACGAATCGACAGATTCCGGCGCATCAAGCGGGGGTATTACTCGCTTCTCATTCTCGGGGCGGCCGTCGTCCTCTCCATCTTCGCGCCCTATCTGGCCGAAAGCCGCGCGCTCCTCGTTTGGTACGACGGACAGCTCTTCCTGCCGACCTTCGAGTACTTCTCCATGGACGCCTTCGGGCAGGATCCACCGGCGGCGTGGGGCATGGGAGACCTGGAGACCGAGTATTTTCGACTGCAACGTGAATGGCAGGGGCAGCGGTACCTCTATGACCGCGAGCGTGCGTCGACGGCCGACGATCCGGCGGCGCTGGCGGCGCTGGACCGCAAGTATCCAGGCCGCCGGAACTACGTTGTCATGCCGCCGATTCCGTGGAACCCGTACGAAAATGACTTCTGGTACAACGAGATCCTGAACGAGATCCAGGCGACCCTCGACGACGGGAATGTCGATCGGGCGGAGCGACTCGCACGCCGGGATGGACTGGACGGGCTGGCGGATGCCATCTACATGGATGAGATCGATCGGATGCTAGCAGACCCCGAGGCGTCGCCGACGGGAGATCTCCAGGGCCTGGCGCGCAGCGACGCCATGGCGTCGCTCGAGGGACTGGGGGCTGTGCCGCCGACGCCGCCTGACCTGAGGCGCCGACACTACTTCGGGACCGATTCACAGGGTCGTGACGTCGCCGCGCGGCTGCTTTACGGCTTCCGCATTTCTATCTTCTTTGCACTGTTCCTGGTGTTCTTCGGCCAGCTGATCGGCACCGTTGTCGGGAGTCTCCAGGGCTATCTCGGGGGGCGCTTCGACCTGGTGAGCCAGCGTCTGCTTGAAATCCTACTGGCCATCCCGTTCCTGTACGTGGTCATCATCATGGCCGCGCTCTTCGCGCCCACCTTTTGGCTGCTGCTGAGCATCATGGCGCTCTTTCAGTGGATTACCATCACGTTCTACATGCGTACCGAGATGTACCGGGAGAAGACCCGCGAGTACTGCTTGGCGGCCAAATCGTACGGCGCGTCACACCTGCGAATCATCTTCCGGCACCTGCTGCCGAATTGTCTGACGCCGCTCGTGACGTTTACCCCGTTTGCCGTCGTCGCGGCGATCTTCGCGCTGACGGCGCTGGACTACCTTGGATACGGGCTGCCCGCGCCCACGCCGAGCTGGGGCGAGCTACTGGACCAGTCCCTGCAGGCAGAGAACCGGAACAAGCTCTGGCTGACGCTGGCGCCGTTCGGGGCGCTGACGACCACGCTCGTGCTGGTGGTGTTCATCGGCGAGTCGGTGCGTGAGGCGTTCGATCCGAAGCAGTACGCCCGGTATGAATGACATCGTGCGGAGGTTGACATGAGGCATATGGTGGTCGCGGCCGTAACCGTGGGCGCGGTGCTGCTGTCGGCGATCGTGAGCGACGGACAGACCGCCGGCACGGCGAACGCCGGGCAGCCCGCGGCTGACAGGGTGACGCTTCCCGTAGACGTCGTGTGGGACACGAATCTGGACGACCCCCCCATCGGATCGCCGGACGCCCTCCGCGGGAGCACTTTCAACTTCTACATGACGTCGTACCCGTTGACCTTCCGTCTAATGGGTCCCAATTCGAACGATGCCTTCGCCGGTTGGAATCGGCTGTTCACGATGCACTTCCCCCTCGTGGACAGACACCCGGTAACTGATCGGTTCATCCCGATCATGGCGACGCACTGGTCGGTGCAGGACGATCAGCGGACGATCTACTTCAAGCTGGAGCCTGACGCCAGATTCAGCGACGGGGAACCGATCACGGCGAAGGATTACGTCTTCACCTGGCAGATGATGGTCTCCGAGCACATCGTCGATCCGTTCTACAACAACTACGCGATGCAGTATTTCGAGTCCGTCGATGCGATAAACGACCACACCCTACGTATCGTTGGCACCCGTCCGAGCTGGCGTCCGCTGTCGGACTACGGACTCTGGCCCACACCGGCCCATGTCGTCGTGCTCGATGAAGACTGGGTGAGCCGGACGAATAACGAGTATCAGATCACCGTCGGTCCCTACGTGGTGTCCGAGGTGTCGCGTGGTGAGTCGGTCACGTTCGACCGGATTGACGATTGGTGGGGAGACGGCAAGCGCTATTTCGAGGGGCGGTACAATTTCGACCGGATTCACCTGCGGGTGATCGCGCCCGAGCGGGCGCTCGATTATCTTCGCCGCGGCGAGCTCGACATGATCCAGGAGACCACGGCGAGAACCTGGAACGAGGAATATACCTTTCCCGCGGTGCGGAACGGCTGGTTGCGCCGGGCGCGCATCTTCGTGGACGTGCCCTCCGGCGTCTCCGGCCTGCACATGAATCTCGAGGCGCCCATCTTCCAGAACCAGGACTTCCGCAAGGCGATGCAGTACCTGTTCAACTTCGAACGGCTGAATCGCAACCTGATGTACGAGGAGTATTACCGCCAGGGGTCCTTCTTCGAAGGCACCGAGTACGCGAACCCGGATGTGCAGCCGTACCTGTTCGATCCCACGAAGGCGCGGGAGCACCTGCGGCTGGCCGGTTATCGGCGGCCCAACGAGGTTCTGGACCGGACGCTGCTCGGCAGCCTCCGCAACGCCATGCGCGGCCTCGTCTTCACACGCGCCGACACCGACGACATTCTGGTCAACGCTCGCGGAGAGCAGGCGAGCTTCGCCGTGATCTATGGCAGCAAGGGTTTGGAGCGCCATCTGACCGTCATGCAGCAGGAGTATCGGCGCGCGGGGGTCGACATGCGGCTGCGCCTCCTGGAGCCCGGCACTGCCTTCGCACGCGGCCTCGAGCGGAAGTACGAGATGACGATGACCGGGCGCACGGCCTCGTTTTACCCGGCTCCGCGTCAGTACCTCCATACCGACTTCAAGGCGGCGACGAACAACAACGATATCTGGGGGTTCGGCACGGCGGAGGTCGACGAGCTTATCCGCATCTACGAAGAAGACCTCGATGCCGAGAATCGCCTGCAGGCGCTGCACCGAATCGACGAGATCGTACACGACGAGGCGTTCTACATCCCGTTCTGGATGGCGCCGTACCTCCGGATTGCTTACTGGGACTACGTGCAGTTCCCGGAGTTCTACCTCCCCAAGCGCACCGAGCAATTGATGGACTACATGGTCTACTGGATCGATCCCGAGAAGAAGGCTGCGCTCGAACGCGCGATGCAGACTGGCGAAGCTTATCCGGTCGACCCGGAGGTCGACAAGGATTTCTACAGGATCCGCACGCGATTTTAATAGCCATTGAGACACGAGTGAGTTTCCTTGCCTCTACTAGAAATTGACGATCTGCGCGTTGGCTTCGACACCGAAGCCGGGCGGGTTCATGCCGTCGATGGCGTGTCGTTCACGATCGACGCGGGGCGGACACTCGGGCTGGTGGGCGAGTCCGGCTGTGGCAAGACCGTGACGGCGTCTTCTATCCTCCGGCTGGTGCCGAGCCCTCCCGGACGGATCTTTGGCGGAGCCATTCGCTTCGCGGGCACCGATATTCTGCAGATGCCAAGCCAGGATCTTTCGACGATCCGTGGAAAAGAAATTTCCATGATCTTTCAGGATCCCATGACCTCGTTGAACCCGATCTTTACGATCCAGAAGCAGCTGGGTGAGGTCCTCACGCTCCGCTTCGGTCTCGAGGGCATGGCTGCGCGCAGCCGTTCGGTGGAGATGCTAGGCACCGTGGGGATCGCGGAGCCCGAGGCGCGCCTTGCGTCGTACCCACACGAGCTGTCCGGCGGGATGAAGCAGCGCGTCATGATTGCGATGGCACTGCTGTGCGAACCGAAGCTGTTGATCGCTG
>CAUYYU010000198.1:0-4553 GCA_963577415.1 Chloroflexota bacterium | reverse complement strand
ACCACACCTCCCACTGGAGATTCCCCTAGCTAACCCGCCCAGAACTGCAAGTGCTTGCCGATGACCATCCCGCTTGACGCGCCACGATCGGTGTCCGGTGCATCCGTCAACCCATCACTCTAGCGGCCAACTGATGCGGCCGGCCTCGGGGAATCCCTCGTCGTCTACGAATCCGAAACAATCGCAGATCTTCCGCTTCATGTCGACGCTGACACGATTCTCGTTGCGGAGCCAATTCCAGACAGCTGACCTCGAGACGCCGAGGTCCTTCGCAAACTGAGTCTTGCTCACGAGCTTCCGGTTCAGTAGCTCACCGATAGTTTCTTTTCCCCGCGCCATACGCGTACTGCATCACTACTGGACTGTAGCTCGAAAAGACTGCATAGTAGTGATCCAGCATTTATCCAGTATCAGTCCAGTGGCCAATGGTGACAAGGGTAATGGGCAAGGATTTGAAGAGAGTCGAATCCCAATCAGGCGCAGCACCGGGACAGCCGAACGATCCACAATAGGGACAGAACGAAGGTGACCGGTCGGGCATCCGATGGGCCGCAACACTCACGCTCAGAACGGTAGATAATTACCGGATCGGCGACCACAATCAAGAGTTCCCAACTGGACGGGTGTGGCTCCGCGAGGGGCGTGGCGTCATGGTAATGGGGGTTGCAGGGCCGGGGATCCGGCTGGTCCACGTGTTCGTCATGGCACTCAAGTGCTACCGCCGCGCGGACATGTTGATTCTTACGAAGGCGTTGGCACCCGCGCAGCTCGTGAATCCCGTCGGTCGGGCAGTGGGATGAATCTTGCAACCGTCATCGAGCACGGCACACGCACAGTGCTTGAAACCGGGAACGTCCGCTACATGTACCGTTGCACTTGCTGCCGCATCCCGCTCACGCGGATCGTCCGGTGGGAGCGCGCGAAGGGAGTCGTTACCTTCCCAACGCGGAGATTCACGAACACGACCAAACGCCATTTTATTGGTAGTCGAGAAAAGACGTTCCCCGAACTTGGGCCTATTTGCGACTTTGGAGGCCAATTCGTTGGCAGACCACTGGTCGCCGAGTTCAATCCCCACCACGAATGTAGCAAGTCCTGCTTGACTGCCGTCGGAGCCGAATGCCGATGCGCGTGCGGCGGAGCCAGCCACGGCAGAGCCTGGGAGCGGTAAAGACGTAGATTCATCCCGAACCCGGGCTGTGCACTAGGAGGGATGGCCTCCACGCAGGTGAGTGAGCCGGATATTGGCGATTGTCAGCCGCTGCGGCCCGCTGATCCATGCCTCGTCCATCAACGGACACATCTTAGATTTTGGATGCCGATGATTGGTGAACTGGACTCGAAGTCCTCGGACCGAGATTCGGGCGGATCTCGGGGATCTGTTCACCGCCAACAATATCGGCCTAGACTTCGGGTGGCCGCGCGTCGCCGCGGCCTCTCGGACCGTCAAGTCAAGGGCGTCGCGTAACTTTGGTATCTGCGCGCGGCCTAGACTGAGTGCATTCGGGACCAACTAATCACGATGGACTTCGGGATACCCGCTTACGAATATGTCACCGCGCTTTTGGCTGCGCTGGCCGCGCCGATGGCTGGCGTTCAGATCGTGCGCTGGATTCTGCCTCAGGAGCGGCGGCTGTATATGGAGAGAGCACCGGGGTTCGCCGATCAGGATCTCGTATTTCAGCTGCTCCGCCAGCAGTCGTCGCGGGAAAGGCTGACCGTGTGGTGGTCCCTGTATCCGGCGATGCTCGTGACCGGAGTCTTCTTGCTGGCCCTGGTCCACATAACGGTTTTCTCGATATTCCGGGCGATGGCGGAGGCTGACACCCGATGGTTGCGGAGGGTCCGGCCCTCGGTCGCAACCCTGCTGACGGTGGCCGTCTCACTGGGCACGATATTCGCATTCGCTTTTTTCAGGTAGATCAAGATCGGTCCGGACGGCCAGACGATTCGGACGTTGACTATTCGCTCCGGCGGGTTCTCAACACTCGGTCGTCGCCGACCCGCCTGGTCACGCCCGTTGAGTCCAGGTGCTCCAGCAGCGCGAGGCAGTATTTCCGGCTGCTGCCGAAATGATCGCGTAGTCCGGCGACATCGATCCGACCGCGTTCCTCGATAAGCTTTTTGACCTGCTCGATGAGGTTGTCGAAGGCACCGCGTTCGTAGCCGATGTTCGGAGTCACCCGAACTAGCCGCCCGTCGTCCTCGAGGGCCTCAAGCACGTCGGCCTCAATTCCAAGGTTCGCCGCAACGTCCCGTAGAGGGGGCACCTCCAGGCCAGATTGGGACAGCTGACCGAGCAGCAAGCGAACCGCCGCCTCGATTTCGGGGGTGAAGGCAGCGCTGTGTTCTAGAAGAGCGACGAAGGTGTCTCCGCCGCCAACGATGCCTTCGTCGGTAAATCGATCTAGCACCCCGGCGAAGGCGTCGGCATTAAGCCCAAGCTGATTTCTCAACTCTTCCCGCGGTATCCCCGAACGCAGGGGGTTGGCGGCGTGAAATCGCTCCAGGATCGAGAGAAGCTTCGCGCTCAGGCGACCCACTTCTTCGACGGTGAGATACGTGGAGTTGGCCTTGACGATTCTGTTTTCGGCGAGGGCTGAATCCAGAGCGAGGTCAAAATCCGATTCCGGGAGGCCGGTTTGTCGAGCGAAATCATCACGGTCGAGCTTGCCGTGAGGTTCGAGAGCGGCCATCAGCAGATCGACCGGACTGCCCTCGCTGAGACGTTCAAGCAGTCGGATGGCGCGTTCGTCATGACGGCGGATCCGCGCGGCGCGGGGCGCCACTACGACTCCTCCGCCCAGCGTGATGGCCGGCGATAACTGCCGGAAGATGAAATGATCGCCGGGGCGCACAACCAGCGGAGCCCGAGCGCGCATCTGCGCCCAGCCGGATTGTCCAGCGTACATGACGTCACTTTCCAGGAGCCGAACAGCCGCCCGGACTTCAGACGTACCCGTGTGGAAGGCTACCTCCCTGCCACTGCGCAAGGGGAGCATCGCGTGGGGCGACATTCTGAGTTGCACGTCCATCAAACGGGTGGGACTCATCGTTCCCGGGGGGGCAAGGACTGCCCCGCGGGGAAGCTCGGAAGCCGCGACTCCCGAAAGGTTAACGGCGGTGCGGGCGCCGGACTCGGCGCGTTCCACGCTCTGACCGTGCATCTGGATACCTCTCACTCTGGTGCGGCCGCCGTCGGGCAGAATTTCCAGTTCGGCGCCGACCTCAAGGAACCCATCCTGCAGAGTGCCGGTGACTACCGTGCCAAAACCAGTGATCGAGAAGGAGCGATCCACCGGGAGTCGAGGGACCCCCGCGACGTCGGGGCGGTGGATCCCGGCAAGGGCAGAATCCAGTTCAGATAGCAGCTTGTCCAGCCCCCGTCGCTGGACGGCGGAAACCGGGACTACGCGGGAGTTTCGAAGCGACGTGCCGCCCAGAAGCTCAAGGATGTCCGCGGTGACCAGTTCGATCCAGTCGTCGTCGTCGATTAGATCGGCCTTTGTAAGAGCGACGACCCCGCGATCGATCCCCATCAAATCGATGATATCCAGATGTTCGCGAGTCTGGGGCATTACGCCTTCGTCCGCCGCGACGACCAGCAGAGCCGCGTCGATTCCGCCAACGCCGGCGACCATGTTGCGGACGAAGCGCTCGTGGCCTGGCACGTCCACGATTCCGATCAATTCACCACCGGGCAGGGTCAATGAGGCGAAGCCCAGATCGATGGTCATCCCGCGCCGCTTCTCCTCAGGCAGGCGATCCGGGTGGACGCCGGTGAGAGCTTCCACGAGCGCGGATTTGCCATGATCAATATGCCCGGCGGTACCTATCGTGAACAAGAAATGGGCTGCCCTGTCGAAGTTGCGAGCTGAGATGAAGATTCTAGTGTCCCGGGATGTCGTTGACGGATTTCAGCGTCGCCGACCCTAGGCGAAGATGGTGGTTGGGGTGGCGGTTGGGAAGGTCGGAGAGGTGACCTGGGTGTAGTAGGCTCGGCCCGTCCTGGCGGTCGGGCAAACGTGGCTCCCCGCAAGCCGTCTCCAAGGAGTTCGCGGATTGGATTTGAAACGGGCGTGGGGCGGTCATTTTCTCGAGCGTCATAGCGAGGGGCTGGTGGTCGCCGCGCTGATCGCGTACGCGACATTGAACGCATTTATCTGGTCCGTCATCCGGCCTCCGATATTCGGGGGACCGGATGAAGAAAATCACTTTCGCCTGATCCAGGAAATGGTGGACACCGGAGGCTGGCCGCTTTTTCAGGGCTACGCGGAGAACGCCTTTGCCGGTCTGGCGATCAGGGCTCAGGTGGCGTACGAACTTACGCCCAACATTTCGGCGGTGCCGGCGGCGCTATTGCTTGGTACGTTCGGGTCGGGCGAAGTGGCATTCGACGTCCATCTGGCAAGGCTGGTGAACGTGGCGTTATTTCCGATCACTCTGGGCCTCGCTTACCTGACGTTGCGCCGCCTGTTTCCCCCGAGTGTCCTTATGCGGGTGTGGCCTCTGGCGGTGATGGCGACCACTCCCCAACTCACGCTCGTCTTTAG
>CAUYYU010000197.1:0-4581 GCA_963577415.1 Chloroflexota bacterium | reverse complement strand
CGGGGCTGGGCGGGGGGAGTTCCAATTGCGCCGCCACGCTCCAGGCATTGAGTCAGTTCTGGGAACTTGGTCTACCCGTGGACAAGCTGGCAAAGATCGCGGCAGATCTGGGCTCGGATCCGGCGTTCTTCCTATACGGCGGCACGGCGCTGACTCGAGGCCGAGGGGAGATCGTGGAGCCGCTCCCGGAAGCGCCGCCGCGCTGGATCGTGCTGGCGAAGCCGGAAGAGCCATTGAGCACACCGGCGGTCTACGCCGAGCTGCGGCTCGAGGAGCATACCGACGGCGCGGCGACGCTGGCGCTCGCGGCTGGGCTGAGAGAGCGGCGGCCGGACTACCGGCTGATGCGCAACAACCTCGCTCCGGCGGCGCTGCGGCTCTGCCCGCAGATGCAGGGAGTGCTGGACGTTTTGGAGAAGTCGAGCGACTTCGCGATGGTGTCGGGTAGCGGCAGCGCGTGCTTCGGTCTTTTTGCCCACGAGTCGGCGGCACGGAAGACTATGGAGGCGTTCGAACGTAATGATCAGTGGGCGCGGGTCTCGGAGTTTGCCCAGCCCTAGCCAGTCGCAGACGCTGCGGATCATAGGACGGTCTCCGACCGTTTCTTTTCCGACTCCAACCGGCCAGTGCCAGATCCCGCGGCTCACAGGGATGGCGACGGGAAAGGCGGGCGATAGAATTGACACTCGATGGGGCGTCGCCAAGCGGTAAGGCACCGGCCTTTGGAGCCGGCATTCGTAGGTTCGAATCCTACCGCCCCAGCCGGCGTCGCCGACGATCTGGAGTCGCCCAATGAAAGATCAGTGCATCGTGAGGTCGATATCCTCGGCGGCGAAGTAGAAGCAGGCGAATGAGCGCCGATTTGAGCGATATTGGCGGAGGACCGCGAGCCGCGCAGGCAGCGGCCGTAATCCTGGCGGCCGGTAAAGGCACCCGCCTTATGTCCGCCCTAGCCAAGCCCCTGCACCCTGTGGCGGGGCGGCCGCTGCTGCAATTTTCGCTGAACCTGTGCGCCAAGGCCGGGCTGGACCCGGTGGTGCTGGTGCATGACCCGGACGCCGCGGAGGTCACCGAGTTGGCCGGGGAAGGCGTCATGTGCGTGGCTCAGCCGGCGGACGGATACGGGACTGGACATGCGGTGAGAGCGGCGCTGGCGGGAATGGCGGAGGGACAGGAAGCGACGGCCGTCCTTTATGCCGACACGCCTCTGTTGCGCGCCGAGACGGTGAGCGGATTGATTTCCCTCCGCGCGGGCAGCGGAGCGGCCGTGGCGGTACTGAGCGCTCGAGCGGAGGACCCGACCGGCTACGGACGGATCGTCCGGAACGAATCGGGCGGGGTGACGGCGATCGTTGAGTCCCATATGGCCTCCGAGGATGAACTTCAGATCGACGAAATCAACACCGGAATCATCGTATTTGACTCCGATTGGCTGCGGGCAAACATCGACGCCCTCGAGTCCGATCCGGAGAAGGGAGAAGTCCTGCTTACAGACACCGTGGCGCTGGCCCTGGCGCAGGGGAGAGCGGTGGAGTGTCTGACGCTTGCGGACCCGGCCGAGGGTATGGGCTGCGACGACCAGGCCGACCTGGCGGACGCGGAAACGCGCATGCGACGGCGCAAGCTGGAGGAGCTGATGGAGGCCGGAGTGCGAATCGAAGACCCGGCGGCGACTTACGTCGACTTGGACGTACAGATCGGGGCCGATTCACTCGTCCTGGCCGGTTGCCACTTGAGCGGCGCGACGGTGATAGGAAGCGGCTGTGAGATCGGTCCAAACGCGCAGATTACCGATTCGTCCATCGCGGATAGATGCGCAGTGAATGCTTCCGTGATCAGCGGCGCCCGGCTGGCGGCCGGGGCGACCGTGGGGCCGTTCGCACATCTGCGAGCCGGCACCGTACTGCATCACGGCGTGCATATCGGAACCGGCAGCGAAGTGAAGAATTCGACCCTGGGAAGCGGTACCATGATGGGTCATTTCGGCTATCTCGGGGACGCTGACCTGGGCGAGAATGTGAACATTGGAGCAGGCGCGGTAACCTGCAATTTCGACGGTGAAACTAAGCATCGCACAATCATTGGCCCCGGCACGTTTATCGGCAGCGGCAGCATGATCGTCGCACCGGCCAAGATCGGCAGACGGGCATACATCGGAGCGGGTGCGGTCGTCACCCGGGACGTGGCCGACGGCGAAGTCGTGTACGGTGTGCCCGCGCGGCCGCGACCGGCGACGAACAAAGACGCCTGAACAGCAAGCTGGCGAATTGTGGGAGGCGAATTGGACGGCAACTTACAGATATTCTCCGGTTCCGGTAGCGATGAGCTGGCTGGAGGCATTTGTGACGCCCTGGGAATCCCTCTCGGACAGGCTCAAGTCTCACAGTTTCCAAACCTTGAAACCCGAATCCAGATCGAAGAGAACGTCCGGGGCCTGGACGTCTACATAGTGCAATCGATGTGCGCGCCGGTTAACGATCACCTGATGCAGTTGCTGATCATGGTCGACGCCCTCCGCCGGGCCTCGGCCGACCGCATAACCGCGGTGATCCCGTACTTCGGCTACGCGCGGCAGGAGAAGAAGACCGCCGGCCGGGAACCCATTTCGGCCAAGTTGGTAGCGAACCTGATCCAGGCGGCAGGCGCTGACCGGATCATCACCATGGACCTGCACGCTCCGGCGATCGAGGGCTTTTTCGATATTCCAGTGGATCACCTACGCGCGGCCTCGATCCTGGTCGAGACGCTGAAGGAATTTGATATCGGCCCGGAGGTAATTGTCGGATCCGCCGATGCGGGAGGCGTGGCGCGAGCCGAGGATTTTGGCCACCGTCTGGGAGCGGAGGACATATTCGTCAGTTTCAAGAAGCGGCACAGCCCGGAAGACGTCACGCCGCTGCAACTTGTGGGAGATGTCAGAGGACGCACCGCGGTCGTGGTGGACGACATCATCTCGACGGGATCGTCGTTGATAGCGGCGGCGAAGTCCCTAATGGAGAACGGCGCGGCCGAAGTGTATGCCTGCGCGGTCCACGCTGATCTCACCGCCGGGGCCGTCCAGAACATACAGACCTCCATAATGAAGAGCGTCCTGGTGACTGACACAATTCCGGTCAGCGAATCGGCGAACGGCAGTAGTAAGATACGAGTGTGCACGATCGCGCCTCTGTTCGCGGAGGCAATTCGCAGAATTCACAATCACGAATCAGTCAGCGCGCTGTTCAATTGATCCCCGCACCCCGATATCGGTGCTGACAGCGAGCCCACCGTTGGCGCCCGACCGCGCGACGTAAATCAGGAGGTTGGTTCCTTTTCTTGGAACCTTCTAGTTGGGTAAGTCTGCCCATTGTCCTGGGTTTGACTCTTGTCAATGTACTGATCGTGGCCTCAGAGTCGGCTGTGCTCGCGGTGCGGCCCAGTCGCATTGCCGAACTGGCCGAATCCGGTGATTTACGTGCGGGCCGCGTCCGCCGGTTGAAGGAAAATCCCCAGCGCCTCCGGACCACCCTGCGGGCGGTAACGACCATCCTGGCTTTCTCGGCGGCGGTGGTGGCGGCGGTAAACCTCGGGCCGGAGCTGGCCCGGATAATTCCCAGCAGTCCGGTAGCCGTTGGCCTCGTCACCCTTATCGCGATTCTGATCACGGTGGTCGGCGCCGATCTGGCCACCCGCCGACGCTCGGGCGATCCAGAGTCGCTGGCGCTGGGGGCAGCGTCCTTGATCGAGTGGGTAATGCGGCTGGTGGCGCCGCTCACATGGGTCCTTGGACGGCCGGGCGCGCTGTGGTCCCGAGTCACGGGGGGCGCCGTTCCGTCCGTGCCGGACACGGACTCCAACGAGGAGATCAGGTGGCTGATTCAGGAAGGGGAAAAACGGGGCGCGATAGAGGACGACGAAGCCGCCATGATTCACGGAGTCTTCGATCTGGCCAGCCGCCCGGTGAGGGCGATCATGACCGCCCGGCCGGATGTGATCATGGTGGAATCGGGGACATCGGCCGGGGAAGCGCTCGATCTGGCTATCAAGCATGGATTCTCTCGCCTGCCGGTCTACCGCGAAACCGTCGACACCATCGTCGGGGTGGTGTCGGTCCGGGAGATGGCGGTGGCTCTCAGGGCCGAGCACAACGGCGACACCCCCGTGGACGAGCTCATGTGGGATCCGCTATTTGTCCCGGAAACGAAGCTCAGTGGCGATCTGCTGGCGGAATTGCAGGAATTGAAGACGCACATGGCGATCGTGGTCGACGAATACGGCGACACCGCCGGAATCACGACGTTGGAAGACATCATCGAGGAGATCGTCGGCGAGATCGCTGACGAAACGGATATCGAGCGGCCGGGCCTGGTGCAGTTGGATGAGAATACGGCCATGGTCGATGGTCGGATGGCGCTGGCGGACCTCAATGACGAAATGGACCTGGACATCGAGGTGGACGGGGCGGACACGGTCGGCGGGCTGGTGTTCCTGACGCTGGGCCACGTGCCTGAAGAGGGGGAAAAATTGGAGGTTGACGGGGTCAGCATCGAGGTCCTGCGGGTGGATAACACCCGCATTCGCCGACTGCGACTGGTGCGGCAG
>CAUYYU010000196.1:0-4610 GCA_963577415.1 Chloroflexota bacterium | reverse complement strand
GGCGGAGATCACGGCGGACGATCCGATTCTGGGAGCGGAGTTCAGCCGGGCGGCGCAATCGTTGGGCGCCGGGCAAAGAAGGGCGGCGGGGGACGACCTGGCGCGGGCGGCGGAAAGCGTGGGCCAGTTGGCGCCGGTGCTGGCGGCGGAGGAGGACCTGCAGGAACGGATCGCGGCGCTAGAGCGGGAGATCGGTGAACGCGAGGGAGCGGGCGGGCTGCCGGGGACAGAGGGGAGCGAAGGGACCGATCCGGGGTCGCCGGCGGGCACTGGCGAACTGGGCGGGAACTTGCCGGGAGCCGGCCTGGAGTCGAATGCGCAAGGGAGTGAGCGCGGAGAAATCGAGATGCTGGGTCTGGATGAGCGTTTGGACGCGGCGGGAGAGCTGGAGATAGTGCGGATCGACGCAACTGAAGATGCCCCACCTGAAGATTTCGCGCCTCCGGCTACACAGTTAAACGGTGATCCGGAATCGAGCCTTGAGCCGTCGGCGGGTGACTATGGGTACGTGCAGCCGCTGCCGGCGATCGGCGATGAACTTTCCATTGACGCGGGTGGGGTGGTGGCCGATTACTTCTCAGATGGTGAGCGGCCTTAAATGGCCACGACCACGAAGGCCATCGAGCAGTTTCAGCAGGTCGCACGGGCGCTGCGGGATGAGGTGGGGCGGGTGATCGTGGGACATGAGCTGGCGGTGGATCATCTGCTCATCTCGTTGCTGGCGGGAGGGCACAGCCTGATAGAAGGGGTGCCCGGACTGGGGAAGACCATGCTGGTACGGACGATCGCCGGGGCGCTGGACCTGAAATATGCGCGGGTGCAATTCACTCCCGATCTCATGCCGGCGGACATTACGGGGACGACGATCATTAGGGAGTCAGAGTCGGGAACGCGACGATTTGAATTTGAGGCCGGACCGTTGTTCGCGAACGTGGTGCTGGCGGACGAAATCAACCGGGCTACGCCGAAAACGCAGGCGGCGCTGCTGGAGGCGATGGCGGAACAGACGGTGACGGTGGCGGGGGAGACGCACAGGCTGGAGTCGCCGTTCTACGTACTGGCGACGCAGAACCCGATTGAGATGGAAGGGACATATCCGCTGCCTGAAGCTCAGCTGGATCGATTTCTATTCAAGGTACTAGTGGGCTATCCGACCGGGGAAGAGCTTGAGGAAATTCTGGCCCGAACGACGACGGGCGCCGAGACGGCGGTGCGGAAAGTCGCCAATGGTGAGGATATCAACGGGATGATCCGGCTGGCGCGAGAGGTGCCGATCGCGCCGCACGTCACGAGATATGCGGTGAGCCTGACGAAGGCGACGCATCCAGAGGATGCGGACGCGCCGACGGCGGCGAGGCGATTTGTTCGATATGGGGCGTCGCCGCGAGGGGCGCAGGCGCTGGTACTGGCGGCAAAGGTGGCGGCGCTGTCGGACGGACGGCTGAACGTGTCTTTTGAGGACATCAGGTACGTATTGGCGCCAGCGCTACGGCATCGACTGATACTGAATTTCGAGGCGGAGGCTGAGGGTGTGGACGCGGATTCGGTGCTGGAGGAAATCGCGATGGTTACGCTGCCGGAAGGCGGTTAGCCGGCGCAGGCGCCGGGGACAGGACCATGGATGGCGCAAATGGTGAAGGCGCTGGAGCTTCGAACTTCGTTTCGGGCGCGACTGCACGGATTGCACGTGGTGAGTCGCCGCAGCCATGCCAGCCATCAGGTGGGGCCGCGGCGAAGCCGGCAGCGTGGATCGGCGATTGAGTTCGCGGACTATCGCCGGTATTCGCCGGGTGATGACGTTCGCCAAATCGACTGGAACGTCTACGGGCGATCGGATCGATTGTTCATAAAGCTGCGGGAGGCGGAGGAGGCGCTAGGGGTGTACATCCTGGTGGACGGCAGCGGGTCGATGGACCGGGGGGCGGATAACAAATTGCAGTGCGCGAAGGAGCTGGCAGCGGCATTGGCGTACGTTGCTCTCAGCGACGGTGAGGCGGCGACGGTGGCGGGGTTTGGAGACCACATGGGCGAGGTTGCTTCCGGGGTGGGGCCGCTGCAGATCGAGAGAGTGCTTGAGTTTCTGGAAAGAATGGAAGGGCCAGGGGAGACTTCGTTTGAGGTGTCGATGCGAGAATTCGCGGCCAGGAGGGTCCCGACCGGGGTGCTGTTCCTGATCTCCGACTTGATGTCCCGGGACTGGCTGCGAGGGCTGGGAGCGCTGGGGGAGATGGGGCATGAAGTGGTGGTGATACATGTGTTGGACCGGGAGGAGGACATCTCACCGGCGGTGGGAGATGACGTGGAGCTGGTTGACTGCGAAACGGGGAGAAAGCTGGTGATCGCGGGAGAGGCGAGGCCGGAAGAACTGTACGAGCGAAACCTGCATGCTTGGCTGGAAGATATTCGAGGGGCCTGTGCGCGGTCGCGGATGCGGTATCTGGCGGTCGAAACCGAATCGCCGGTGGAAGAGTTCGTATTGCGACGAATGCGCGCCGTGAAGGTGCTGGCGTGACCTGGCTGTCGCCGGAGGCGTTTGGGTGGACGGCTCTCGGGGGGTTGCTGGTTGTGCTGTATCTCCTGAGGCAGCGGCGGGAGCGGGTTACGGTTTCAAGCCTGTTTCTGTGGAGGCGACGAGCGGGGGACGAGTACACCAGTAGCTTCTGGCAATGGCTGAAGCGCAGGCTGCTGTTGCTGCTGCAATTGCTGGCGTTAACGGCGCTGGTGATCGCGCTGGCGCGACCGGCCTGGCCGGGAACGGAGAGGGCGAAGCCCGATCTGGTGCTGGTGATCGACGGCTCGGCCCGGATGGCGCTGCCGGGCGGGGACGGGGCCGGGATGGAGGCGGTGCGGAACAGCGCGTTGGAATACATGAGTGGGCGGGATGGCACGGCGATATCGGTGGTTCTGGCCGGCCCCAAGCCAGAACTGATCAGCTTGAGAGAGTCCGACCGGGGCGCGGTCGGAGAGGCGATCCGGAACCTGCGGGCGGGGGGAAGGGAAGTGGATATGGACGGGGCGATGGCGATGGCTCAAACAGTGCTGGCGTCGGGGCCTGGAGGGAGCATAGCGATCTTCTCGGATGACTCGTTCCGGGCCGGGGACGGCAGCCTGATGGAGCGGGCGGGGTTGGTGGTGGCGGGACGGCGCTTGCCGAACATCGGCCTGGCAACGGTGAGTCAGCGCCGGGGGCGGGACGGCAACTTGCAGATTTTCGCTCTGGTGGGGAGCAATCTCGACGAGGCGGTAGAGGTGGAGGTCGTGTTGTTGGACGGCGATTTAGAGGTGGGAGAGTGGACGGGAGAGGTGCCCGCCAACGGCTCCGCGGTGGTAGTGGTGGACATGCCGGCCGGCGAGGTGGTGGATGAGGTTGTGGTGCGTGATACGGGCCTGCAGTCGGACGGTGACGACCGGACGTTCCTGAGGTCGGGACCGAGCCGGCCGCTGGAGGTGCTGATCGTCGCAGCGGTTCCCGGCGCGTATGTGCGGGCGTTGCCGAGCGGGAAGTATCTGTCGACCGAAGCGGTCGATCCGGCGGCGTACGTGGACACGGGCGATCGCGACCTGGTGATTTTCGTTGATTTCGTACCGGAGGAGCTGCCGGCGGCAAACATGATCCTGATATCACCTCCGCCGCAAAATCCGTTGGCGCCGTTTGATCCGGCGGTTTCGGCGACGGAGGCGTTGCCCGCACACGAGAATGGGCTAATGGACGCGGTGGATCTCGGTTTCTTGCAGGGCAAGCCCAAATACGCGCTACCGGTACCGGAGTGGGCAACGGTGGATGTTTTCGTGGGAGACGGGGCGGGGATCCTGCACGGGATCTGGGAAGGGAGACGAGCGGTGGTTGTGGGGTTCGACCCGGAGGTCACGGGGATGGAGTCGGCGCCGGCGTTTCCGATATTCATCCGGAACGTGGTGGAGTGGGCGAGTCCGTTGACGGCTGTTCGAGCGACGGGCGCGATTCGCCCCGGCGAGTCGATTGAAATCGCGCCCCACCCGAGGGCGACCAGACTTGAATTGCTAGGGCCGACCGGGGAGACGATCACCGAGATGGTGCGTCCGTTCAGATCGACGCTTGACCCGCTGATGGGAAGTGGCCGCTATCGGCTGCGGCAGTGGGCGGGAGACAACCTGCTGCACGAGGAGACGTTCGGGGTATCGGCGGCGTTCGAAAGCGATCCTGAGTTGGGATCGTTGGTGGCTCAACCGCCGCCGCTGCCGCTGACATTGGCGGAGAGTCCGAAGGGCAACTACGAAGCGTGGCCCTGGGTAGCGGCGCTGGCGATTCTGGTGATGGCGGGGGAATGGGCCTGGTTCCATCGAGTGCGATTGGCGAGCCGGTGACGTTTGAGAGACCGCTGGCGCTGGTGCTGCTCGGGCTGCTCGGGCTGCTGCCGGTGGTGGGATATCTGGCCTGGAGCAGCCGTGCGCGTCTGGGAGGCGGACGGCGGACCGCGTCGACGATCGTGCGATTGGCGGGGCTAGCGATTCTGGTGCTGGCGACGGCCGGGGTGGGTGCCGGCGGCGGCCAGCGGGAGACGACGGTTTTCGTCCTTGATGTGTCGGAGAGCGTGCTTCTGGCTCAACGGTTGATAAATCGGGATTGGGTC
>CAUYYU010000195.1:0-4645 GCA_963577415.1 Chloroflexota bacterium | reverse complement strand
CAGCCACGGACAGCGCTCCTCCTGACTGAACCCCGGCGCTGCTGGTCGGTGCAGTACCAGAGAATGTTGGGTCGATCAGCCACGGGCAGCGCTCGTTCTGACTGAGACCTGCCGCTGCTGGTTGGTGCAGTACCAGAGAATGTTAGGTCGATCAGCCACGGGCAGCGCTCGTTCTGACTGAGACCTGCCGCTGCTGGTCGGTGCAGTACCAGAGAATGTTGGGTCGATCAGCCACGGACAGCTCTCGTTCTGATTGAGAACTGACGCTGTCGACTGCTGCGGTACCAGAGATTGTTCGGCGGCCGCCTGGCGATGGCGTCGGCGTAGGGCTCGAGGGCGCCGCGCGAGTTGAGAAATCCGTTGCGGCCGATCAGGTATTCGCCGTGGTGGGCGTGGTTGTAGCGCAGGGTGGGGAAGGGGCCGGAACTGTCTTTGGGTTGGACGAAATAGGCGGGGACGTCTTCGATTCCATTCAGATCGAGCACCAGCGTTTCGAGGATGTAGCCGGGGCGCTCTTCGACGGTGAGGGTGCGGGCGGAGACGGGCCGGTCTCGATTCGGCAGATCGCCGAGCATACCGTACAGCTCGGCGCGTCGCGCTTGCGTTTCACCCGCCATTTGGTCCTCCTCCAATCGCGTCTAATTGAAGCGGTCGGACTTACGCATACCCGCCGGGCCGCACCGCCCCGACCGCCGCGTCACCCTTCACCCAGTCCGAGGCGTTGATCCTCTCCAGCATGTGATCCCACGGCTTCACTCCGGCCCGTTCCCTGAACTCCTCGTACACCCGTACCATCCGGTCCACCCGCTCCCGGTTATTCGCCGACAGGTCATGTAACTCCGTCCGGTCAGCCTCCATGTCGTAGAGTTCCCAGTCGCCCGGGTACTTGCGCACCAGCTTCCACTGGCCGTCACACACAGCGCAGTTGCCCTCGTGCTCGATGCAGATCGGCCGCTCGCGCACCCAGTCCTTCCCCTGTAACGCGGCGAACAGACTCTCACCTTCCATAGCCGGGATGGCGTTGCCGTCCACCTCCGTCGGGTACTTCGCCCCGCTCACCTCCACGAAGGTTGCCATCAGGTCGGTGATGTGCGCCGGCGAATGCGCGATCTGCCCGGCGTTCACCTTGCCCGGCCACCGTGCCACGAACGGCGTCGAGATTCCGCCCTCGTGGACCCAGTGCTTGAACAGCCGGAAGGGGCTGTTGCTGGCGTTTGCCCAGGGCAGGTCGTAGCTCATGTAGGTGTCCTCGGCGCCCGGCCGCACACTGGGTCGATTCCCCATCTGCACCGGCTTCCCGGCCCGCGTCTCAGTAGGCGCTATGTCGATCACCCCGTCCTCCTTCAAGAACTCCGCGCAGCCGCCGTTGTCCGAATGGAAGATGACCAGCGTGTTGTCCGCCACCCCCATCGCGTCAAGCTTCGCCAGCACCCGCCCGACCCCCTGGTCCATGCGGTCGATCATCGCCGCGTAGACCGCCATCCGTGCCCCGTCCCAGTCCTTGTTCTTCACCTCTCGCCAGTCTGTCGAGTCTTCATTCCGCGGGCTGATCTCCCACTTCGAGTCGAGCAGCCTCTGGCCCTTCAGTTCCTCATGTCGATTTTTGCGCAGCTCGTCCCAGCCCCCGGAATATTTGCCCTCGTATTTGGCGATGTCCTCCGGGTGCGCGTGCAGCGGCCAGTGGGGCGCCGTGAATGCGAGGTAAAGAAAGAACGGATCGTCCGCGCTCCCGTGGCCGTCGATCATACGCACCGCGTTGTCGGCGATCGCGTCCGTGTAGAAGAAGTCGTCGCCCTCCGGCTCGATCAATTTGTCGTTATGCACCAGCGTCACCGGGTCGTAATAGCTGCCGGCCCCGGTCAGCGTCCCGTAGTGCTCGTCGAAACCGCGCGTCACCGGCGTCGGTTGGGTCTCCCCGCCCAGATCCCAGTCGGCCCGGTCTTTAAGGTAGTGCGAACCGCCAATGTGCCACTTGCCCGACATGAAGGTGCGATATCCCGCCGTCTTCAGCACCTCCGCCATGGTCGTGCAGTTGCGTCCCAGATAGCCCTGGTACTCGTCGTAGCCCAGGTGGGTGGTCATGTGTCCCATTCCCGCCTGGTGGGGGTGTACGCCGGTCAACAGTGAGGCCCGCGTGGGGCAGCAGCGGGCGTAGTTGTAGAACTGCGAAAACCGTGTCCCGTCCTTCGCCATACCATCCAGGTTCGGCGTCGCGATCTCGGCGCCGAAACAGCCGATGTCCGAGTAGCCCATGTCGTCGGCCAGGATCAGGATGATGTTCGGCCGGGGTGCTCCCCCGTGGCTGGCTGCGTCCGCCGATTCGGTCACCGGGTACTCCTGATCCTTGTTCGGGTACGGATACGGATGTTAGGCGGCTAGCCCGGCCCGCGCAAAGCGCTCCAAGCGCTCACCTATACTTCTTTACCTGCGCCGCAACTACCGACCGCGCTTCCGGGAGACTCAATGTCCGCCAGATCCGGGTCCGGCCCCCACAACCCCGTCATCGATCTCTCCGCCAGTCCCCACGCCAAACTCCGCTCGGTGCCGGTCTCCGCCGTCAGACTCGAAGGTGGCTACTGGGGCGACCGCTTCCGCACCAATACCGAGGCCACCATTCCCTACGAATTCGAGATGATCGAAGCCGATCTCTTCGAGAAATTCCGCCTGGCCGCCGACCCCGCGCACCAGCCGGACGAGCCCCCCTCCCCCCACTACCGGGCCCGCGAAGCCAACATCTTCCGCTGGCTCGAAGCCGCCTCCTTCGCCCTCGCCCACGACCCGGCTCCCGGACTCGAAGCCCTCATTGAAAGGGCGCTCGACATCATCGAGCCCGTCCAGGACGACGACGGCTATCTTCACGCCAACATGGCTCCCAAGTCGCTCCGCCACCTGCGCTGGTCCCACGGCGGGATGAACGAGCTATACGCCGCCGGTCACCTCATCCAGGGCGCCATAGCCCACCGGCGCACCACCGGCGACGACCGCTTTCTCAAGATTGCCATCCGCGTCGCCGATCACATCCACACCATCTTCGGCGCCGGCGACAAGGAGTGGCGACCCAGCCACCCGGTCATCGAGATGGCTCTCGTCGAGCTCTACCGCGAAACCCGCGACCGCAAGTACCTGGACCTCGCCTGCTATTTCATCGACCACGCCGGCACCTCCACCATGGAAGAGATCGCCGGCCACTCCGTCGTCGTCACCTTCTTGCTCTGCGGCGTCATCGACGCCTACACCGAGACCGGGAACCCCGCCTATCTCGAGGCCTCCGAAAAGCTCCTCCGCAACATGGTCGAAGAGAAGATGTATGTCACCGGCGCTATCGGCGGCCGCCGCAACGGCGAAGCCATGGGCCAGCCCTTCGAGCTTCCCCACGAGCACGCCTACGCCGAAACCTGCGCCGCTATCGGCTCCGCCATGTGGAACTGGCGCCTCCTCCACGTCGATCCCGACGTCCGCTACTCCGACCTCATGGAGCTGCACTTCTACAACAGCGTTATGTGCGGCGTCTCCCTCGACGGCAAGAAGTTCTTTTACGACAACCCCCATTCCAGCTGTGGCCACGGCTACTTCGACCCCTGGCGCGTCGGCGAGATGCAGCGCGGCCGCGACTATGAGTCCTACCGCAACTGGATCGGCGCCCCGACCCGCCAGGATTGGTTCTACATCGACCGGCCCGAACCCAAACACATGTACCGCGTCGCCTGCTGCCCGCCCAACCTGGCCCGCACCTTGGCCGAGCTACCGGCCTACTTCTACTCCACCTCCGAAGCCGGGATCTGGGTCCACCTGTACAACAACAGCACGCTCGACTGGCGACTCGAAAACGGGGCTCCCGTTTCCCTCACCCAGCGCACCGACTACCCCTGGGACGGCCACATCGAGATCGACGTCAACCCCGAAGCCGCCGCCGAGTTCTCCGTCTTCGTCCGCATCCCTGGCTGGAGCCGCTCCGCCACCGTCAGCGCTGCCGGTCGGGACATCCCGGCCACACCTGGCGAGTACCTTGAGATCCGGCGTACCTGGGATCCCGGCGACACGATCACCATCGACCTGCCCATGCCCGTGGAGCTGCTGATCGCCAACCCCATGGCCGCCGAAACCCGTGACAGCGTTACCGTCAAGCGCGGCCCCATCGTCTACTGTTTCGAGGCCGTCGACAACGCCGGCATCGACATCCGTGAAGCCGCGCTCATCCTGCCTGAAGACGGCCTGCCCGAGTTCGAAGAGGAATACCGCCCTGACCTCCTCGGCGGCGTCGTCGTCCTCAAGGCCCGGGGAGGGGTGCCGGACGGCGACTGGGGCGAGCTCTACCGGACCCTCGACGCCGCCCCCGGCCCCGGCCACCGCGAAGTCACCCTCACCGGCGTCCCCTACCTCGTCTGGGACAACCGCGGCGCCAACGCCATGACCATCTGGCTCCAGCGTCTCACCGAGTCCGCGCTCACCTGACCCGGCCGCTCAATTGAGACGGCGGCTGAACCTCGCCGCCGCCGGATCTACACCCCCCTTAGCGCCCGGGACTTTGCGTACGCCATCACGTTCAAGATCGTGAACACCGTCCCGCAGGTGAGCAGCGCCGCCATCTCACCCATTAGCGCGGCAAGCAATCCGCCCAGCACAAACCCGAGCGGCACGGTCTGAA
>CAUYYU010000194.1:0-4648 GCA_963577415.1 Chloroflexota bacterium | reverse complement strand
AACGGCTGTTCCGACTCGCTGTCGTAGTCGAGAAAATAACGTCCCCGGTAGTGCGTCAACTCCCCCAGCCTGCCCTCTCGAATCAGATCACGGGCGTGCTCCACCACCGGCACGAACCGGAAGTTGTAGCCGACCATGAACACGATCCCCGTCCCCCGCACCGCCTCCCCGATCGCCACCGTCTCATCCGGGCCGCGCCCCACCGGCTTCTCGCAAAACAGGTGCTTGCCCGCCGCCGCCACCGCCCGCGCCACCTTCAGGTGCACATCGTTCGGCGTCGCCACCATCACCACCTCCACCGCCGGATCCTCGATCACATCTATCCAGCGATCCGACCACTTTTCAAAACCCAGCCGGTCCTTCACCTCTTCCGCCAGCGGCGCCACCGAGTCCGCGCAAGATACGAGCCGCGGCTCCACGTTCGCCTCCGGGAACCACAACGGCACCTGCCGGCACGCGCGTGCGATGTTCTGCCCCTCTCCCCCCACCCCGATCGAACCGACCCCGATCGTCCGCCTCATCCGATCCGCCCCTTTTTCAACTGACTCATTACCGACCGCACATTATTCACACCCGCTCCCGGCAGGGCCAATCCGCCCCTCCACGAGAGTCCTCCGCCATTGTCCCCGCCTGTCCTTCCTGCCACAATGCCCCTTGAAGCACCCCACCAGATGGCGCGTCGTCGGCAAACCCGGGGGAGGGCAGCGTGAATCTCGGCCTTTTCATCATGCCGTTGCATCCGCCCGAAAAATTACCCGCCGACTCCTACGCTGAAGACCTCGAACTCCTCTCCGTCGCCGACGAACTTGGCTTCACCGAAGCCTGGGTCGGCGAGCACATGACCGCCAAATGGGAAAACATCGTCGCCCCTGATCTCTTCATCTCCCGGGGTTTCGGCGTCACCAAAAACATGCGACTCGGCACCGGTGTCTATCTGCTCTCCGTTCACCACCCCGCCGACATCGCCACCCGCGCCGCCTTCCTCGATCACCTCTCCCGCGGCCGCTACAACTTTGGCGTGGGTGTGGGCAGCGTACCCAGCGACCGTCCCTTCAAAGGCGTCCCCCCCGAAGCTGAGGAGATGGTCGGCCGCTTTCGCGAATCCCTCGACATCATCCTCCAGCTCTGGGAAGCCGAACCTCCCTGGAAATACGAAGGTAAGTACTGGACCGTCGAGCTTTCCGACGAATGGAAAGAGCTCGACATGGGTTACCCCCTCCGCCCCTATACCCTGCCCCATCCCCCAATCGGCATCCCCGGCTTCAGCCCCGATTCCCGTTCTATGTTCGAGGCCGGCAAACGTGGCTGGTGGGCCCTCTCCACCAACCTCGCCGCCAACCGCATTCTCGGCACCCACCACGTCAAATACTGCGAAGGCCTGGAGGCTGGTGGACACCCCGTGGATGCCTCAGGCTGGCGCGTGGCCCGTGAAGTCTTCGTCGCCGACACGGATCGTGAAGCCCTCGACTACGCTGTCAACGGGCCCATGGGACAGACGTTCACCCGCTACATGCTCCCTCTCAGCAAGCGCAATATTCCCGGCGGCCTCCTTACCTACAAGGACGACCCCGACATGCCCGACAGCGATGTCACCCTCGAATACCTGGCCAACAACGTCTGGCTCGTCGGCAGTCCCGAAACCGTTGCCGAGAAGATTGAGCGCCTCCGCGACCAGCAAGGTAAATTCGGCACCCTCCTGGCCATCGCCCACGACTGGGCCGATCGTTCCCGCGCCGTCAATTCCCTCCAACTCCTCGCCGACAAGGTCCGCCCCGCCCTCGCCGACTAGCTATTCCTGGTCCGCCAGATTCCGCGCCATCTCTATCAGCCAGCACACCCGTTCCAGACTCGTCCCCAGCAACACCGCCGCGGGCTGCCCCGCCAGCTGGCTCACCGAGGGCCGCCGCAGCCACACTCCCTCCGGTAGCTGCGTCCGCACCAGCATGTCTCCCGCCCGCGCCGCCGCCTCCGCGAACACCCTCTCCCCCGTAGCCGCATACAGCACCGACGCTCCCCACCCCACCTTCGCCGCCGTCAAGTCCTCAAACGACCCAGGCGCGCATGCTTCCGCCCAACCGAACACCGTCCGCCCCGCCTTCAGGTAGCGCTCCTCCCCGCTCGCCAGATACAACTGACCCAGTGCCGCCATCGCGTTTCCCAGGAACCAGTACACTTGCGCCGGCTCCCCCACTCGAATCTCGTGCCTCGCGGCCTCCGCTTCCTCAAATTCCGTAATCCACCGCCCCTCCGGGTCCGTCCGCAGCAGAATCCGTCGCCCGGGCTCCGGCTGCCGCTCCACCAGCGTCCCCGCCAAAAAATCGCCCGCTCGCCTCGCCGGCTCCAACCGGCCCGCCGCTAGGAACGCCACCGCCGCCGCCGCCGTCGTCCCCATGTCCATGATCCGCTCCCCCGGATCGTCCGTCCGCCATACCGCCATCCCGCCCAACTCTGGATGCTGACAGCTTTCCAAGAAGTCCGCCGCCGGATACGAAAGCCCGTACTCGCCCAGGCGGTGAGTCCCCACGCACAGCCACGCGTTCCGGAAATTCACCGCCGGCCGAAGGCCCTCATCAGCCGGGTCATTCACGTCACCGTCGCGGAAGAATTCCCTCTCGATGTACCTCGCCACCATCTCGCCCTCCCGCACCCGTCCTCCCAGCAAAAAAGCCAGCGGCGCGAAGTAGTAAGCGTCCACCTCCCTCTCCGCCCCCCGGAAGCCGCCGTCCTCCGCCAGCAGTCCCGCCGCCCAGTCCAGCGTCCGCGACGCCGCCTCGACATACCCCTCCAGGCTCCGCCTATCTTCCGTCCCGCCCATCAGCCGGGCTCCTTCTCCTGGCCGCCATGCTGCCCGCACGGAAGGCGCATTGAATTCATCGGCGGCAAAAAACGCCCCATTATGGGGCTAGATAATCTCCAGATAATCCCGATCCGGCAGCTCCGGGAACGGAGCCGTCGGCAGCGTCTGGTACCAGTATGCCACCGACGAAATGTCGTCCTGCAGCGGCAGATAGCGCCGGTCCGGGTCATTGCGCCAGCCCAGCGCCTGAATCGTCACCCGCAGATCATCCTCGAACCGGATCGGGTCCATCACATGCCAGCGGTACATGCTGAACCTTTGATTACCCCGATACGTCTCCCCGCCCCAGATCACCTGGTGCATTCCTAGGTACGGCGTCGAATACGTCGTGTACTTCCCCTCCACGTCCCAGTCATACGCCCCGCCAAAGTAGTCCTCCGTCCCCGTCCCACAGATCGTCGGAAACTCGCCGTCCCCGTCCATGAAGAACTTGATCTCCCCCTCCCCCCACCAGTTGTTGTTGTTCACCCCCCACGCCATCGCCGTGCCCACGAAATGCCCCTTCCCCTTGATCCCCTCCACGATCGTGTGATCCTCCATGTACGGCAGCGGATTATTCCGCCGGAACTGCACATGAAAGTACGCCGCGTCCTCCGGTATCTCCGTCAGCGTGTAATTCACCTGGTAATAGCAGGGCGCCCGTTCCGGGGATCGATTCTCCACCGTGATCCGGCAGCTCTTCCGAAACGGCATCTCCCAGTAGCAATTCACTCCGTTATTCGGATTCACCGACACCGGGATCGAATTCACCTGCGCGAAAACGCCCCAGCCCACCGCGAAAAAGTCACTCAGCGGGCACTCCACCGACGGCTGCTCCTGGCCGTCCCAGTACATTCGTAAAATGCACTCCCGCCTGATCGTGCGCCCCGCCAGCCATATGCTCTGAATCGCCCCCGGCCCCTCGATCTCCGCCACCGTCAACACCTCTCCCGGCTCTATCCACACCGCCGGCGCCACCTTCCACTTCTGCCCCAGGTCCCGTGCCGAATTCGCCCCGAACCCTTCCGTCGCCTTCCCTCCCTCGCCCTTCGCCCCGGACGGATTCTCCGCGCTGATCGACCGCGTCACCGCGCTGGACAGCCGCGACAGATTCCCAAGATTCATCCCCAGCCCGTTGAAGCTCCCCATCTCAGCCCTCCTTCGGATTAATTCCCCGTGTTTTAGCGACGAGTTCTCATCAGCCGGCGCTCCTCGATTTCCCGCCGGGCCTCCAGCATCCGCCATCGGCCCGCCCCACGCAAGCCACCTTCCGATCTGCCCCGGCGCCCGTCCCCCTAAAATGGTTAGTAGTTCTTACCGTTCTGTCGCGAAGGAGCATCCGATCTCCTCGGCGTCGTCCACGTTCCCACCCGCCGCGCCTTCGTCCTCGGCTTTCTCTTTGAGGGCTCTGTCAACACCTTCGCCTGGTCGCCCCAATCCGACTATCTCACCGCCGGGCTCGACACTCCCGCCCTGCCCACCATCAAAATCTATTTGATCGGCGATCCTCCCTCCCAGTTGATCCAGCCTCGCCTCATCGATCGCTTCGGCCCCCGGAATGAGGAATCCACCATCGACCCACTCTGGCGCGACGATTATGTCCTCGTCTTCACCGTCCGCTCCGAAATCGACGGCATGCTCACCGCCTGGGAGATCGACGTCCTCACCGGCGACATCCGCCGCGAAGACCCCACCCGCTGATAGCTCCCTATTCCGCCGGTAATATCTTCCGCAAAAACCCTATCCAGTTCCCGCGCAATATCCCTTCCACCTCCTCGTCCCCGTAACCCCGCCCCGACAGGATTTCCCCCA
>CAUYYU010000193.1:0-4653 GCA_963577415.1 Chloroflexota bacterium | reverse complement strand
TGGGTGATTGACCGTTGGAGACTGGATTACAACCACCACCGCATCCACAGTGCATTGTACTATCGTACCCCTGCTGCCTTTGCAGCCGACTGTGTTCTTCCGGCTTCGGCTACGCCTCCAGAACACAGCCGAATTCCATAACCCCCATTCTCTCACTCATGCTGGAACAAACTCTGGGGGGTGGTCAATCGGTTTCACTGTTTCTGCACAGTCTTTGTGATCGGTAATAACCGGCACAAGACTCAAAGTTTCTGCAGACGGGTTTCCCGCATATTCCGTACTACCGGCATCGCCTCCAGGGGCCGGCCTGAACGGTCGCGGGTCCTTTTCAGCGATGGTTCCTCCCCCAAGCCATGGGAACTCCACGATTGTGGATTAACACATCACACAAGCCCTGCTGGCAATGCTGGTTGAACATCTTCACCACCGCGAGTTTGTTACGTCGGCTAATACCACGTCGGTAATTGCTACAGGTGTTAACTGTGAGCCGCGCCAGCTCACCCGTGACGGTCGGCCGGTCGACGACCGCAGCCACCCCTGAAGAAAAGCCCGGTATCAGACGATACCGGGGTTCGCACTGTGCCCGCCTGTGAATCAGCCGCTGTCTGCATCGCGACGAACCAGACACGGAAGTCGTTCCCCCTGTGCCCACCTGTGAATCAGCCGCTGTCTGCATCTGTCCAACCTCGGCGTTGAACAATGCTCCGTAGATCACTTCGGTGTAATCCACCGACGCGACTTAACGGTCGCTTGCTCGTTCCTACGAGCCCGGGGAATAAAAGGGACACCCAACATGATGATCCCGGTCGGCGAATCGCGGTTTGTTAATGGTGAATTCCACAACACAAACCCATGGTGTCGCGATAGATAAGGATGAATTGCCGCTCAAGTTCCCAGGACGGCGCGGGACTGTGAACCACGCTCTGGGAGCGGAAACGGGTGCCTGAGAGTCCCTGTTCGGACCAGACCGCCGCTGCGTCGCAAGATGCAGCGGGCTCCGCCTGTCTTGCCCGCATTGCCTATGTCTTGACGGTGACGCGTCACGTCACCAGTCCGTGATCACAAAAGTGGCTGTCCCTTTTAATCGAACTCTGCCTCAAGAGCCCTTCACCGATCGAGCGGCTGGCGATGCCGACACCGATGGTGACGAGGAACTTCGCAGTGGGAACTGGGATCCATTGCATGGCTTGCATACCGTCGCGCGGACCTTCTCGTTGCGGAGTCGAAAAAGAATCCGCCGACTCGTCGGATCCCTCGCTATACGAGTTCGCGCAGGGGGACGACCCCTTCCGCGATAGGTGCTTGCGGTCGCCCCCGTAGGTCAAAGAGCCGTTCGCGCGCGGGAGCATCGAGGAGTCCAAGGTTGTGAAAGAGAGTCGCGAAGACCTCGTGAAACTTCACCGGACGGTCTTTAGGCTCGGCCGCTTGGCGATCGGTCGAGCCGATGACCCGGCCGTTTTTCATCCCGCCACCGGCGAGCATCGCAAAGTTCGCATTCGGCCAATGATCGCGTCCCGCTTTGTCATTGATCTTCGGTGTGCGTCCGAACTCTCCCCAGCAGACCACGGAAACATCTTGGTCAAGTCCGCGCTCGTGGAGGTCGCTCACTAGAGCTGTCAACGCTTGATCCAACAGCGGCACGTCCTCGCGGGCACGGCGGAAGTTATTGCCGTGCCAGTCCCAACGGCTGAAGTTGAGCGTCACGTAGCGGGCGCCGGCCTCGACGAGGCGACGAGCCACCAGAAAGTTCGTCGTCACACGAGGAGCCCCGTCCGAGACGAAGTTTGCGTTGGCGGGCCCGTAACGCTCGACGACCTTCGGGTCCTCGCGGGAGATGTCGAGCGCATCGGCAAGCTTCGACGAAGTGAGAATGCCCAGTGCCTGCGAAGTGAACTCATCGATAGCGACCATCTCGCCACCGGCATCGGCGTCGCGTCGAAAACGGTCGAGCGAAGCTCGAAGACGGTCGCGATCTTGAAGCCGATCGAGCGAGACGCCCTTGAGCACCATGTCTTGAGCCGATTGGGCCAGCCCTTTTCCGTCCCTTCCCTTCTTTCCATCGACGAGCCGAAACGGGCCGTGCGCGAATCCCAGAAAACCACCGGTTCCTGGATCACCCCAGCGTCTCTCGATCGTGGGGTACATCAGCGACATGTGAGGCGGCACCTCTCGCGTCACGGGACCGGCCCAGCGCGAGATCCAGGCCCCGATCGAAGGTCGACCGCCGGCCGGCGCGTTGTTCTCTCGGCGCGAATACCCAGTCACGCACTGGTACAGATCGTGACTCGGCTGCGAGTCAGCCATGGATCGAATGATCGTGAACTTGTCCATCATCCTCGCCAAGCGCGGCATGAGCTGACTAATCTGGACACCTTCGACGTTGGTGTCGATCGGCTGAAACTCTCCGCGGACTCCCGTAGGAGCGTCGGGCTTCAAATCCACCATGTCCTGGTGCGGCGCTCCGCCCGGGAGGAGGACATTGATAATCGACTTGTGAGAGGTTCCGATGCCGGAGCGCGCCTCGGCGCGAAGCGACGCATCAAGCGACAGGCCGAGACCGGCTGACGCAAAGGTACCGACTCGAATAAAGTCACGACGCGAGATGCCGTCGCAAAAGTTCCCCGAAGTCGCAGGACCGAGGATGGTTAACACGAGGGTCGTGCCTCCTCTGCTGGCTCGAATGCGGACCGTCTTTCGCAGTTACGTCGCCACATCTTACCCGAACCGTTCCCCCGATTGGGAGAGGAAACCTGCGTAGAGTCATGGCCGAGCGGAGTCAGCGGATCGAGTCGACGACTGCTTGATCAGCCATGCTTCCGCCACCTGGGATCCACGGCCAGTCATCCGCTGCCAAGTGAACTGATACTGATAAATTTCAATCCCTATCACCGCTTAAGCTTAGCCAACATTTGCGCGCGGAGGTGAAAATCACCGAACGCAGTTGGCGGTTTACGCTTCGTGCGTTAGGACGCCCCCACCCAATCGCGGGAATCAATTTGATTTAGTGGCTCCCAAAAACTGAAATTGTCGCGCAGTCGGAATGACAACAAGCCGATTTGTGTTGGCAACGCGGTGATCACGACCGACCGCAGAAACGGCAACTGGTGAAAGTGCGGGGGTGTAACCAACCTCCCCCACGAAACTGCATCTTGCCAACTGCTCGGGGTAAGCCACCTCGGACCGCGGAACGGGACTATTTAGGGGACCCTCCTTAGACGCGGCGGAGTGCTCAACCGCCTGTACAAATGGAGCTTCACTAAGAGCCGCCGGTCCCATCGACGGTACATCGACCGCCCGCAGTTGTGCGCAAAGCAAACTTCAGGAGGTTGGACAAACGAGGGACAATCTTCCGCGAGGTCTGGCGTGCAAAAACTCACGGAGAAGGCGCGTCTGCAATTGCGCCATCGTATCGACGGCAGCGTGGTCCTGATTGTCGGCGAGTCGAGCTGGCTGTCTCGTTGTGGCGCACACATTCTGGATCGTGCCGTTAACAAAGACAGTAAGTACCGGCGGCGAAATCGACCGAGCGCAATTGACAGCGGGTCGCCCCCGCTGAAAATAGTACCGGCGACGCGGTTTCCAGCGCACCTTTGTTCCGCAAAGTAATCTACGTTCTTTGCCGCCGGATCGGTGACAACCGCGAGTCCGCGAGAAACTCGCATTTGAAGGCCCGGGACTTACCTGTACTTAAGTAGGCTGATCCGGCTTGTTCCGTCCTGAGGGAACAAATGTTGGTAATGTTACTCGGGAAATCTGTCTTCGCCGGGCTCGTCTCCACCCTCGAAGGCCCAGAACATCGGATCTTTGGCGAGCTCGACGAGGCGCTCGTCTTCAAGCGGAATGCCGGCCGAGTATTTCGTTCCGAATGCAGCGGCGTCGGGGGTGCCCACGGAGAAATTGGCGAGGATATATTCGGCGATAAGACGATCCGCGGTCATGTTGGGGCAGAGCGCCATCTCGCGCATCGTCATCGATTCGAGCGTCTCCCGACCTGGTTTCAGCCAACCGAAGATCGGGAAGACTGCGTCGCCTGTCTGCGTCGGCAAGGTGAACTCATCGATGTAGTCGCGAATCATGCCATGACGAAGTGAGATCTCGTCGCACTGCACGAGATCCTCTTCCCCTGCGTGCGAAATTCTGACACGGACGTCCAAGTCGCTATTCGACTTGGGCGAGCGGACCTCGGCGAAGAACTCGACCCGTCGACCCTGGGTCTGAGGCAGTACGATCTGGAACGAGCCGAGTGACATCATGTCGCGATCCAGCCACTGTCCGGTCACGACGGCGCGCGGAGAGCTGGACGCATAGTACCCTTTGAACAGGTACTTCCGATCAGATGCCGCCTCGAGCTGTGCGATGTCCCGCCCGGGCAGGGCCGCCCTGACGACCGGTTGGTCGCTCGCGCCGCTCAGCGCCACGTGAATCGGCGAGCCGTTTTCGACCCAGACCAAATGCGGGATGTTGCCATTGACGGCCAGGTCCGGCTCGGTCTGAGAAGAATGACTGGCCAGAACGCGGCGCTGGTCCCAGGATTTGCCGCCATCCGCGGAGACGCCGTGGTAGATCTGGGGGAAGCCATCGCGGGCATCCTGCCAGGCGACGTGTAGCCGCGCGTCGTCGCCGATGCCGAGAACCGGTCTGGCGTCGGCCCTG